>JAJZJT010000012.1 GCA_021809995.1 Actinomycetes bacterium | reverse complement strand
CGAAGTTCTGCTGCGACAGGTAGCCGGTGAACGCCTCGACGACCGAGACGACGAAGGCGACGACACCGGTCATCCAGGTGAGGCGACGCTTGCCCCGCCACGCCGCCATCCAGAACTTGCCCCAGAGGTGGATGACCATGAAGGCCATGAAGAGCTCGACGCTCCAGAGGTGCATGCTGTTGAAGAAGTGGCCGACGACGTTGGTGTGCCACCAGTCCGGGCCGCCCACGGCGATGATGATCCCCGACGCGATGCACATCCCCAGCGCCACCAGAGTGGCCACGCCGAACACGTAGACCCACGAGGCCACGTAGGCCGGCTGGGTGTCGGGCAGCAGCTTGCGGGGCGGCAGGGCACCGACGGCCAGCGTTCGGACGCGGTAGGTCCACATGCGACGGGTCTCGGGGTCGACGTCGTCTGCGGCAACCGTCTTCGAGGTCGAGGGCGCCGCGCCCTGCGACCGGGATGCGACGGGAACGGTCTCGGCGCCCTGTGAGGTCGGCGGCAGGTCGTCGGTGGCGGTCCCCGCCTTCCCGGTCGGCGACGAGACGTGCCCGGCGGCATGGCGACCCGCCCGGCGGCGGTGCCCGGGGAAGGGGACGAAGAGGGCGACGCCGAAGATCACCACCATGACGGCGATCAGCGCCAGGTTCGACTCCGACACGATGAAGATCGACCAGTGCAGGTACCGGCCAGGGCTGTTCAGGTCAATCGCTGGGATCATCGCCCCGTTCAGCATCGTCTGCTCCTCGCATGGTCGTGTGCGGCCCCCCCGCTCCAGACGTTGGGGATCTGGTCGAGCGGTACTCGCGGCTAACGATCAGTCTGGTGAAACCTCGGGTCGAGTTCCAGGGTCCTAGGTCCCGACCAGGGCGAGCACGTCCCGAGCACTGGCTCGGGACCGCTCGCCCACACGCCCTTCAGGCAACGGGAGGGCCCACGCCGCCGAGCCCTTCGACGGCCCGGCGGAGGCGCTCCTGGACGATCGTAGTGGTCACGTCGGCACGGCTCCGCTCGAGCACGGCGCGCAACGCGTCGGTCGTCCGCCTCAGCCCTCCCGTGACGGCGTCGGGCCAGTCGACCGTCACGAGCACGTCGTAGCACGCTTCCATGGCGGCAAGCAGGTCCTTACCTCGACCGAGCTCGCCGTCACGGAGCCGGTCGAGGAGGTGCCGGCGAAGCTCGGAGGCCGCCTCGGCCAGCCCGTTCAGCCAAGCCGGGCCCGAGACGCCCACGGCGTCGGGCCCGGGCAGGGGACCGCCAGCCACGAGGCAGCGGGTAAGGAGAGCCTCCGCGTACTCCTTCTCGGCGTCGTGGAGGAACCCCGCGGCTGCCAGCCGGGGGTAGGGCGCCAGCACCTCTTGGGCGGACCGCACGGCGACCTCCGCGAGGCCGGCCTCGGAGGCGGCCCCGTCGGGGTCGAGCCGGTGCACGGACCGGATCGAGAGACTGCTGTGACGGATCGCCTCGCGGCACGAGCGCAGCGCCGCTTCGCGGGCGGCGTGCGCGCCCCCGAGCGCTGTCCGCACCGACTCGACCACGGTGGCAAGGTCGACGCGGAGGAGGTCGGGAGCCTGTTCGGGAGCGCCTTCGGAGCTCACGCCGGCACGCGTGCCGCGGTCACCGGGAGGCGGTGCGCCGACGGTCGGGCGCCGTGTCCCACCGGACACCCCCGTTCGGATCGGCTCGGTACCAGCGGCCGTCGTCGGCGCGGTACCACTCGCCCGCGTCGTCCGAGTGCCAGTCCTCGTGCCCACCGGCGCCGACCACGTCCCCGCGGTAGCCACCAGAGCCTCGGTAGCCACCGAGCTCCTCGCCGTCGCCCACGACCGATCGCCACCGGGCCGGCTGCTCGAGGTACCGCAGCTTGCGCTCGCGCTCGAGGGCGAGGGAGCGGTGGTGCGCGAGGAGGGCGACGTAGGACGTGGCGGCGACAGCAGAGATCCCCGTGACGACCCACGCCAACCCCGCGCCCGGAGCGAACCCGACGAGCAACGTGACGACGGTCGTCGCCACCAGGGCGCCGAGGATGTCCCGACGCCGACGACGCGCCAGACGCCGGGCCTCGGTCGCGTGGTCGAACCCGCGAACGGCGCCCTGCACCTTCCCACCGGTCGCCGTCGGGCGGTACGGCCCGGACACGCCCGGTCGGCCACCGGACCTCGGAGCATCCGACAAGATGTCGTCCCCCAGGCAGGCGAGGGCAGGACGTGGCAGGCGGTCGGCGCCGACGACGGTGAGGACCGGACGCGGCTGCCCGCCCTCGCCGACCGGAGCGACGGGCACCTCCGAACCGTCGACGGAGCGGAGCCGGAACGCCGGCCTGACCAGCGGCGGTGGCTCGGCTTCCTCGAGGACGCGCAGCTGGCGGTGGAAGTGGTGGACGGAGGTCAGGCTGTCGTGCTCTCGGTAGCGCCGCCAGAGGCCAGGGCCCAGCACCACGAGCCACACCAACGCCAGGATGACCACGAGGTCCATACGCGTCCGCTCCTCGACCGACGGTACCCGAGCCCAACGCTACCGAACGGGCCCACCGCACCGGTGGATGGTCCCGAGGCGCACCGCACCTCAGCGACCTCGTCCCCGCCCGCTTCCCACCCGTAGAGGCGCCACCGGCTGCCGGCGACGACGGCTGCCCGCGGCGACGGCTCGACGGCTCGACGGCGGCGACGGTCGGGTCAGTCGAAGATCGGTGCGCGGGTGCGAGTGCGCTTGAGCTCGAAGAAGCCGTCGGTGCCCGCCACCGCGAGCACGCCGTCCCAGAGGCGTCCCGCGGCTTCTCCCTTCGGTGCCGGCGACACGACGGGCCCGAAGAACGCCACGCCCCCGACGCTGATGACCGGTGTGCCGACGTCCATGCCGACCTGGTCCATGCCGGCGTGGTGGGAGGCCTTGAGCGCCTCGTCGTAGTCGTCGGAGCCCATGGCGTCGGCCAGTGCCGTCGGCAGCCCCGCCTCGGCGAGCGCCTCCTCGACGGTCGACCGCTCGCGTGGGCGGCCCTCGAGGTGGAACCGGTTGCCGAGCGCCGTGTAGAGGGGCAGGAGCACACCGTCCCCGTGCGCTTGCGCTGCGGCGATGCACACACGGACCGGCCCCCACGCATCGTGCATCAGCTGCCGGTACTGCTCCGGCAGGTCCTCGCGCCCGTCGTTCAGGTAGGCGAGCGACATGACGTGCCACCGCACGTCGAAGGAGCGGACCGCTGCGGCCTCGAGGATCCAGCGCGAAGCGAGCCACGCCCACGGGCACAGCGGGTCGAACCAGAAGTCGGCCACCGGGCGCTCGACCGTGCCCGTCGTCCCGTCACGCTGCTCGTCGACCACCCTCGCCTCCTCGTCCCGGCTCGCGCCGGCGTTCGTCACCCGTCGAGCGACGTCGCGCGCTCGTCACGCGGCGTCCAACGCCGCAGCGTCCCGCCCTGTTCCCGTCCGGGACCGGCGTGCGGTCCGGCGACGGAGACGCACCGGCGCCGTTGCCAGTCCTCAGATCCTTGCCCGAGCCGTGTAGCGCCCGCCGTGGCGGCCGACCTCGACGGGCAAGCCGAAGGCCTCGGAGACGGCGCCAGCGACGAGGACCTCCTCGACCGGTCCGGCGGCGACGACACGGCCACGCCGGAGCAGCGCGGTGTGCGTGGTGCCGGGCGGGACCTCCTCGAGGTGGTGGGTGACCAGCACGAGCGGCGGCGTCGACGGGTCGGCGGCGAGCGCCGCCAGGCGGGCCACGAGGCGCTCGCGGGCAGCGAGGTCGAGGCCGGCCGCCGGTTCGTCCATGAGGAGGAGCTCGGGTTGGCCCATGAGGGCGCGGGCCAGGAGGACCTGCTGGCGCTCGCCCTCCGACAGCAGCCCGAAAGGCCGGTCCTCCACCGCCTCGACCACCAGTCCCGCGTCGGCCAGCAGTCGGCGGGCCTCGGCGCGGTCGTCGTCGTCGTAGGTGTCCCACCACGTCTCGAGGGCGGCCGTCCGCCCCGTCAGGACCACGTCGAGGGCGCCGAGGGCCGGACGGAGCGCCCGGGTCACCGAGGCCGAGACGACAGCGATGCGCCTTCGGAGCCGACGCAGGTCGACGGTGCCGATACGGGCCCCGAGCACGGTCACCGACCCACGGGTCGGCCACAGGGAGGCTCCCGCCACCCGGAGCAGCGTCGTCTTCCCCGAGCCGTTGGGCCCGAGCACCGCCCAGCGCTCGTCGCGCCCGACACGCCAGGTGACGTCGGCCAGCAGGTCCACGCCGTCGCGGACGACGCCCACGCCGGCCAGGTCGAGCGCGCTCGGCACGGGGTCGAGACCGATGGCCGCCGGTCGGGCGGCCCCTCCTGCGGCCTCAGACATTGAAGCGGAACTCGACGACGTCGCCCTCGCGCATCACGTACTCCTTGCCCTCCAGCCGCACCTTGCCGGCGGACCTCGCGGCGGCGAGGGACCCGGCCGCCACCAGGTCGTCGTACGAGACGACCTCGGCCTTGATGAAGCCCCGCTCGAAATCGGTGTGGATCACGCCGGCGGCCTTCGGCGCCGTGTCGCCGGCATGGATCGTCCAGGCGCGCACCTCTTTCTCGCCGGCGGTGAGGAAGGTCTGGAGCCCGAGGACCCGGAACCCCACCCGGGCGAGCTGGTCGAGACCGGACTCGCGCTGCCCGTAGCTGGCGAGCAGCTCGGCGGCGTCGTCGGGCTCCAGCCGCGACACCTCGGCCTCGAGCTGGGCGCAGAGCACCACCGACTCGTCCGGGGCGACCAGCGCTGCGAGCCGGGCTGCGAGCTCGGCGTCGCCCATCGACGCTTCGTCGACGTTGAACACGGTCACGACCGGCTTGGCCGTCAGCAGGTGGAGGTCGGCGAGCACGCCCGCGTCCACCTCACCGGTCCGGGCGGCCTCGGCGATCGTCCGGCCCGCGTCGAGGGCCTTCCTCGCTGCCTCGGTCGCTACGAGGACCGGGGCCAGCTCGGGACGGTGGCGGGCCTCCTTGGCGAGCTTGACGAGCCGGCCGTCGACCGTCTCGAGGTCGGCCAGCACGAGCTCGGTGGTGATCGTCGCGATGTCACCGGCGGGGTCGACCCGACCGTCCACGTGGACCACGTCCTCGTCGGAGAAGGCGCGGACGACCTGGCAGATGGCGTCGGTCTCGCGGATCGCGGCAAGGAACCGGTTGCCGAGGCCCTCGCCCGCTGATGCCCCTCGGACGAGCCCGGCGATGTCGACGAAGGTGACGGTGGCCGGGACGATGCGCTCGGTGTGGACGAGGCCAGCGAGGGGGGCCAGTCGGGGGTCGGGCACGGCGACTACCCCGACGTTGGGCTCGATGGTGGCGAAGGGGTAGTTCGCCGCCAGGACCTCGTTGCGCGTGAGGGCGTTGAAGAGCGTCGACTTGCCGACGTTCGGCAGTCCGACGATGCCGATGGACAGTCCCACGTGCGCTCCTTGACCGGCGCCGGCCGTTCCGGCGCACCCGGTCGAGCCGGGTCGGAACGCGAGCGTAGAGGACGCGACGGGCAGCCCTGTCCGGCGGCAGCCGTGCCTCAGCCCGGTGAGGCGCCTCCCCCGTCCTGTCCCAGGGAGGTGGCCGCACCGGCTGGAGCGCGCCGCAGCACCCGTCCGGCCAGGCCGGTCACGAAGTGGTCCCACTGCCGTTCGCCCCGGATCCACAGCAGCTGCTCGCGGCGCGTCCGGACGACCTCGTCGACGAACTGGTCGCGCGTATAGCCAATGGGCTCGAGTGCGGGTTGCCAGCGCTCCCACAGCCACAGGCCCAGGCACGCGTCGTGCGAGTCGAGGCCACCGGGCTCGGCGGTGAGCCGGCGCAATTTCTCCTTCAGGCCCGCCGGTTCCTCCGGCAGCTCCACCCGAGTGACGCCCGCCGCGTCGTAGAGGTCCACCGGTACGAGACTAGCGGGCCGGCGGAGGGCGCGCCCGGGCGGGACCGCGCTCACCGCTGCGGCACCACCACGGCGCGGTCACTGCCGTCGTAGGCGGCGACGTGGTCGGCGAAGTCGATGAAGAGGGGACCCTCGGGGTCGAAGGGACGCCGGAGCGCCTCGACCGCTGCCTTCTTGTCGAGGCGGTCGAGCCGTTCGAGCGCCTCGGGGCTGTCGAGGTCCCGCAGATCGAGGCGCCGACGGGCCGCCCCGAGGGCGCGCCGTCCGCGCTCGGTGCGCACGAGGACGCTGCTCCAGCCGCGCAACGAGCCCACGCTGCCAACCGACAGGTCGGCGGTGCGACCCACGAAGTCGGCGCACTCGTCACAGCCCTTCAGCGCGGCGCCGCGGAACAGCTTTACGGGCTCGTCGACGGCGACCCCGCCGTCCGCGTACTCGACCACCAGCCGGCCATGCACGACGTCGACCTTCGAGACGCGCTCGAGGTCGACGCCGTGCTCGTCACGGAGGAGCTGGAGCACGAGCGTCCGGTAGTCGAAGCTCTTGGTGCACAAGAGCGCGATCGTGAGGACGACGGCGTCGACCCGGTGCGCGCCCGTCGGCCACGGGCGCGCCTGCATGGCGCGGATGCCCTCGATCTCGCACGGAGTGCCCACGACGGCGAGCCGGGGTTGATCGCCGAGGTCGAGACCCGACAGGTCGAGCGCGGCCAACGCCATCGTCTGGTTGTAGAAGCTGCCTCCTGACGCGACGATCTCCTCGGGGCTCGTCGCGACGCGAGCGACGCCCCGCAGCGGCTCCGCCGGGTCGTCGGACGGCACGGCGACGACGGCGCCGTCGATCTCCCCGGCGTCCAGGGCGGCGAGCAGGACGGCGGTGACGACACCACCGTCTTGGACGAGCCCGTCGCCAACTGACGCACGGGCTGCGTAGGACTCGACCACGGCGCCGAGCCCGTCGGCCGGAGGACCGGGGGTCAGCCACCGGGGCGCGCCGGGCTCGAGCACCGGCGTCGCTCCGGGTGCGGACGGCCCGTCGCCCTTCGACGGGGTCGACGGGGTCGACGGGGTCGACGGGGTCGACGGTGGCCACAACGCCTCGGCACGCAGCCCGCCGCGGGGACAGAAGTCCCAGCACAGCGAGCAGCCCGTGCACATCTTGACCAGCTCGGGCAGGGACGACTCGATACTGACACCGATGGAGTTCGACGGGCACACGGCGACGCACGTGCCGCACTGGACGCACCGGCCGGCGTCGACGACCCCCGCCTCGAGCTCCCAGAACCACGTCTTGCCGGGTGCCTCGCCGACACCGTTCATCCGATCGCGGATGGACGCGCCCTTCATGGCAGGCCGCCCGCTGTCTGCGTCCCGCCCTCGATGAGATCGCGCAGGACACCGCCCGGGGTGCGCCGCGCCCACGAGGCGAGCGGCTCGCCGTCGCGGCGCTCGTCCCGATAGCGCCGGACCAGGCGGACGAGGGCCGCCGGGACGTCGTCGACGGGGCGGGCACCCGCCACCCAGTCGATGAAGGCCGGGTCGGCGCCGAGGCTCCCGCCGAGTCCGATGTCGACGGCCTCGGTGAGGCGCTCCCCGACGTGGGCGACTGCCCCCCGGAAACCGATGTCGGCCACCTGGGGCTGGGCACAGCTGGCCGAGCAGCCGGAGAAGTGCATGCGCACCACGTCGGCTTCCGACCCGCCGGACGACGACCGCCGATCCTGCGCGTCGCCGAGCTCGGCGTCGAGCAGACGGGCCCATCGCAGTGCCCGCTCCTTCGTCTCGACCACGGCGAAACGGCAGAACTCGTTGCCCGTGCAGGCCACCACGCCGCGGCTGAACGGCCCGGGGAACGGCGAGTAGTTCGCCAGCAGCTCCTCGGCGAGCAGGTCGTCGAGACGCTCCTCGGGGACCCCCGTGAGGACGAAGTTCTGGTCCGTGGCGAGGCGGACTGTGCCGTCGCCGTACGTCTCGGCAAGGCGTGCGACCTCCACGAGGTCGGTGCCGTGCAGGCGTCCGACGGTCACCGAGCAACCCACGGCCGACAGCCCGGGCTGCTTCTGGGGATGGACCCCCACGTGGTCGCCGCGGTGACGGCGGGTGAGCTCCTCACCGGCCGGGACGAGGGGGACGTTCGAGCGAGCGACCAGCTCAGCCCGGAACCGTTCGGGGCCCAGCTCCTCGACGAGGTAGCGGAGACGTGCCAGTCCTCGGTGCTCGCGGTTGCCGAGCTCGCCGAAGAGCTGGGCGACGGCCCGGGTCACCTCGACGGCCTGGTCGGGGCGGACGAAGACGTCGACGTCGCTCGCCATGCGCTCGCCGTCCGACAGCCCGCCTCCGACGAGGAGGTTGAACCCGAGCGTGCCGTCGTCGGCGCGTGCCGGCCACAGGCCTACGTCGTTGAGCTCGGCCCGGGCGCAGTCCTCCACACAGCCCGTCACCGAGATCTTGAACTTGCGCGGCAGGTTGGCGTACTCGCGCTCGCCCGTGAAGAAGTCCGAGACGGCACGGGCGACGGGAAGAGCGTCGAACGCCTCGGAGGCGTCGAGGCCCGACAGCGGGCAGCAGAGCACGTTGCGGGCCGAGTCCCCGCACGCCTGCACCGTGGTCAGCCCGACGGAGGCCAGGCGACGCCAGATGCGGGGGACGTCCTCGATGCGGAGCCAGTGGAGCTGCACCGACTGCCTGGTGGTCAGGTCTACGTAGCGCGAGCCGAACACCCGGCTCTCGCTGCCCGGCGGCCCCTCGGCGAAGGCGTCGGCGACCCGGCCGAGCTCGCGCGCCTGGGCGGCGGTGAGGAACCCCCCCGGCACCTTCACGCGCAGCATGAAGGCGTCCCCGCCTTGGCGTTGGGGATAGATGCCCGCCCACTTGAGCCGTTCGACCTCGCCGGGGACGGTGGCGATCGCCGCAGGCCCTTCGTTCGCGTAGCGGTCGACGATGGCGTCGATGACGTCGAGCGGATGCCTCTCGAGCTTCCAGCGCTCGACCTGGTTGAGGCGGCCGATCGTCCGGTAGGGGTCGACGAAGGGCATGGGCCGCCGTCGCCCGCGCACGGTCGGCCGGGTGTCACCGCCCCCCGTCGCCTCGGTAGCGCTCACCGATGGAGCCCGCACTCGGTCTTCGCCGAGCCGGGCCACCGGCCGGCGCGTGGATCGTCGCCCGACTCCACCGGGCGGGTGGTCGGTGCACAGCCGATCGACGGGTAGCCCCGATCCGCGAGCGGGTGGCGCGGCAGCCCGTGGTCGCGTTCGTAGCCCGCCACGTCCTCGTCGGTCCACGTGGCCAGTGGGTTCACCTTGGCGATGCCGAAGACCGGGTCGACGCCCACCACCGGTGCCGATGCCCTCGACGGCGCGTCGACCCGCTTCACACCGGTGATCCACGCCTCCCGACCGTCGAGCACGGCCCGCAGCGGCGCGACCTTGCGGAGCTCGCAGCACCGTTCCGAGCCGCACGGCCATGCCGTCGCTTCGGGGCCCGGCTCCGTCACCGTCAGGTCGAGCCCGTAGCGAAGCCGGAGGAGCTCGACGTACGCGTACGTCTCGGGGAAGTGCGCTCCGGTGTCGAGGAACACGACCGGGACCGAGGGATCGACGGCGACGGCCAGGTCGAGGAGCACGGCGTCCTGGAAGGACGCGGCGAGGACCAGCCGCCGAGCGAACCGCTCGAGCGCCCAGGCGATGACCGTGCTCGGAGGCGCCGTCGACAGCTCCGCGTCGGCGGCCGCGAGCTCGGCTGCGAGCTCGTCGTGCGAGGCACCCATCAGCCGCGTGCCCACAGGGCCCTCGGCCGGCGTCCGCCCTCGTGGTCGGGTCACATCTGTCACCTGTCCGCTCCTCTCGTCCGCTCGCCGGCTGTGCCGCTCGCCGGCTGTGCCGCCCGCCGGCTGTGCCGCCCGCCGGCTGTGCCGCCCGCCGGGCTCGGGCCTGTTCCTCAGGCCCGTTCCCCGAGTGCCTTGCCCCGGGCCGGCCCGAGCACTATACATGACTAACTCGATCAGATTTTGCAACAATGTGGCCGACAACAGGCGGCGGGCCCGGCAGGGCGCCGCTCGGCCGGACCCTGGAGGACCCGATGACCAGCACCCTCGACTCGCACGTCCCCACCGTGCCCACCGGTGATCCGACCGGCCTCGGCCGGCGGGGAACGGGCGCCGACCACCTCGACCTGCTCGAGGCGCATGCCATCTTCGTCCTGCGCGAGGTGGCGGCTGAGTGCGAGCGCCCCGTCCTCCTCTTCAGCGGCGGCAAGGACTCCGCCGTGCTCCTCCGGCTCGCCGAGAAGGCGTTCGCCCCGGGGCGGCTCCCCTTCCCTGTGCTCCACGTCGACACGGGGCACAACTTCCCGGAGGTCCTCGCCTTCCGGGACCAGCGTATGGCCGAGCTCGGCGAGGAACTGCTCGTGGCCTCGGTGCAGGCCGCCATCGACGACGGACGGGTCCCCGACCCGGGCCCGGAGGGCTCGCGCAACCGGCTCCAGAGCGCCGTTCTGCTCGAGGCCATCGCCCGCCACCGCTTCGACGCATGCTTCGGCGGCGGACGCCGCGACGAGGACAAGGCGCGCGCGAAGGAGCGGGTCGTCTCCCTGCGCGACGCGCTCGGGCAGTGGGACCCCAAGCGTCAGCGTCCGGAGTTGTGGCACCTCTACTGGGGCCGAGTCCTGCCGGGCGAGCACCTGCGCGCCTTCCCGCTGTCGGACTGGACGGAGCTCGACGTCTGGCGGTACATCGACCGCGAGCAGCTCGACCTGCCGTCTCTCTACTACGCCCACCGCAGACGGGTCGTCGAGCGAGACGGCATGCTGCTGGCCGTCTCCGAGCACGTCTCGCCCCGCCGCGGGGAGGTGGAACGAGTCGAGACGGTCCGTTTCCGGACGGTCGGCGACGCCACGTGCACCGGCGCCGTGCGCTCGGACGCGTCCAGCGCGAGCGAGATCGTGGCCGAGGTGGCAGCGTCGACCGTGTCGGAGCGCGGGGCCACCCGGGCCGACGACCGGGTGTCCGACAGTGCCATGGAGGACCGCAAGCGCGAGGGGTACTTCTAGCAATGGGACCGCTCACTTCGACCTCCTCGGTCGCCCCCGGCCGCCCAGGCGAGCTGCTCCGCTTCGCCGCCGTCGGGTCGGTCGACGACGGCAAGTCCACGCTGATCGGCCGGCTGCTCCACGACACCAAGCAGCTCTTCGACGACCAGCTCGCGGCGGTCGGCGCGGCGTCGCGCCGGCGTGGTGCCGGCGAGCTCGACCTCTCCTTCGTCACCGACGGGCTCCGGGCCGAGCGCGAGCAGGGGATCACGATCGACGTCGCCTACCGGTACGCGGCCACACCTGCTCGCACCTTCGTCATCGCAGACTGCCCCGGGCACGTCCAGTACACGCGCAACATGGCGACGGGGGCGTCCACTGCCGACCTCGCCCTCGTCGTCATCGACGCGACCTCGGGCCTTCGCGAGCAGACCCGCCGCCACGTCTGCATCGCCTCGCTGCTCGGAGTGCGCACGCTGGTCGTGGTGGCCAACAAGATGGACCGGGTGGCGTGGGACCCTGCCGCCTACGAGCGGGTCGTGCGGCAGACCGAGGAGCTGGCGACCTCGCTCGGGGCGCAGGTGGCGGCCGTGGTCCCGGCGTCGGCCCTCCACGGGGACAACGTCGCCGTGCGGTCCGACGCGGCCCCGTGGTACGAGGGCCCCACCGTGCTCGAGGCGCTCGAGACAGCCCCTGCGGGCGGTTGGGCCGGCGGGAGCGGGTCGCGCCTCGCCGTCCAGTGGGTGCTCCGTAGGCCCGGTGGCGGGCGGTCGTACGCCGGCATGGTGAGCGGCGGCACACTGCGACCCGGCGACCCCGTGACCGTCCTGCCCTCGGGGCACCGGACCACCGTCGCGTCCCTGGGCACGGCGGACGGACCGCTCGCCGAGGCTGCGGCCGGTCTGTCGGTAGCCGTGGAGCTCTCCGACGACCTCGACGTCGGGCGGGGCGACCTCCTCGCTGGCAGAGGTGAGCCGCCCGTCGTCACCGACCGGGTCGACGCCACGGTCTGCTGGTTCGCACCGGCACCGTTGCTCCCCGGCGCCCGGTACCTCCTCAAGCACACGACGCGGGTCACGCCCGGCGAGGTCGAGGCGGTCTCCGACCGCCTCGACGTGCGCACCCTCCTCCGCGAGCCGGCGCAGGGCCTGGGCGAGAACGACATCGGGACGGTCACCCTCGCCACGGCCGACCTCCTCGCCGTCGACCCGTACCGACGCAACCGCGTCACGGGCAGCTTCGTGCTGGTCGACCCGGCGACGCACGCCACCGCCGGCGCAGGCATGGTCGCCCGACCGCTCGCCGCCGGTTCACCCGGCCCGACGGCCGTCTGAGCACCACCGTGGTCGGCGCGCCCGTCTACCCCGTGGCCCTCGTCGTCGAGGGCAGGCCGTGCCTCGTGGTCGGCGCCGGGGCCGTCGCAGCTCGCAAGGTCACCGGCCTCGCGACGTGCGGCGCCGAGGTCACGGTGGTGGCGCCCGTCGTCGGGGACGGCGTCGCCGCCCTCGTCTCGTCTCACGGCGGCACGGGACCGGGCACCGTCCGCGTCGAGCAGCGCCACTACCGGGCCGGCGAAGCGGCCCGGTTCCGGCTCGTCATCACGGCCACCGGCCTCCCCGACGTCGACCGGGCCGTGGCGCGCGACGCGGAGCTAGCCGGCGTGTGGGTCAACAGCGCTGACGACCCCGACGGTTGCTCCTTCCTGCTCCCCGCCGTCCACCGCGAGGGACCGGTGGTCGTCGCCGTCTCCACCGGTGGTGCGAGCCCGGCGCTGGCGACGTGGCTGCGCGACCGGGTGGCCGACCTCGTCGGCCCTGAGACGTCGACAGTCGCCGAGCTGCTCCGTCGGGTCCGCCACGACCTGCGGGCCGTCGGTCGCAGCACCGAGGGGGTCGACTGGCGCAAGTTCCTCGACGGCGGGATCGCCACCCTCGTGCGCGACGGCCGCACCAGCGAGGCGACCGCCACCCTCCGACGCGCCGTCGGCCTCGACGGCCACAGCGGAGGTGCCCGGGGCGGCACCGGTCCCCCCCGGGCCGAGGCGAGGCCAGGCCGGGCGACCGTGCCTCGGGGTCACGTTCCCGTCCCGTCCTCGGTTCCCCAGGCGTAGACGACGCCGCTCGCACGCTCCGACCACGCCCACAGCGCAGCGGCACGCTCGAGGTCGCGGGCGCGCCGGCTCGGCACCACCCGGACGGGCTGCCCGCGCAGCTCGAAGAGCCCGCTCGGGCCGAAGTACGTGCCACCGACTACGCCCGGCTCGGTCGCCGCACGAACCTGGGGCAGTGCACCCCCGGCGGCCGACTGAGCGAGGAGCCGCTCGCCGAGCCCCGTGACGGCCAGCCCGAGGCGTCCGGCCCGGCGCGCCGGGCCGGACCGGGCCAGGTTGGTCGCCGCGTACCCCGGATGGGCGGCCACCGAGACGATCGGTGCCCCGTGGGCGGTGGCGCGGCGGTCGAGCTCGAGGGCGAAGAGGAGGTTGGCGAGCTTGGAGCGGGCGTAGGCGGAAAAGGGCCGGTACGGGCCCGAGCCCTCGGGGTCGTCGCCGTCGAGGACACCTAGTCGGTGGAGTTGCGAGGACGTGGTCACCACACGAGCACCGCGGGCGAGGAGCAGCGGCAGCAGGTGACCGGTCAGGGCGAAGTGCCCGAGGTGATTGGTGCCGAGCTGAGACTCGAACCCGTCGACCGTGCGGGCGTAGGGCACGGCCATGATGCCGGCGTTGTTGACGAGCACGTCGACGTGGTCGACCTCCTCCGCCAGGCGCTCTGCGGCGGCGGCGACCGAGCCGAGGTCGGCGAGGTCGACCGTGAGGACGGCCGGGGGGAAGGCGGCACCCGCGGCCAGGCGCTCGGCGGCGGCGGCGGCGCGTCCGGGGTCGCGGCACGCCAGGAAGACTTGGGCGCCCCGTCGCGCGAGGACGCCGGCCGTCTCGAGGCCCAGGCCGCTCGTCGCACCCGTGACGACGGCGATCCGCCCTGTCTGGTCGGGGACGTCGACCACCGACCAGTGCACCGGTGTGCTCACGGCTTCGCCACCATCACGACGGCGGTGGCCACGAGGAACGCCACCATGACGCCCGCCGTGACCGCCACACGAGCACACAGGCGGCGGCACAGCTCGAGCTCGGGGTGCGAGGTGGCGGGTGGGGTGCCCGGACCGACCGATGCAAGGACCGCAGAGCCCGACGGGGCCGACGGGGCCGACGGGAGCCGGGCGGCGACCAGCTGCTGGAGCCGGCGCTCGGCCGGCCACAGCACGAGCTCGCCGGCGAGCGCGACGGCGGCCCAGGCCGCCAGGCCGACGACGACCCAGGTGTCGCCGTACGACCACGCCCCCCCGGACAGTGCGATCAGCGTGGCACCGAGGACCGGGACGAGGAACAGCACGCGCCCTCCCCAGTTCACCGCCGGGCGGTAGTAGCGCCGCACGGTCGGCGAGGGCTCCGGCGAGCGCCGGAGCACGAGGGCCTGGGCGCCGGCGATGGCGACGACGGCCATGCTCGCCAGCGCGGCGAGGACGTGGGCGAGCAAGACCGTGTCGTAGAGCGGGCCCCGGTTGCTCGACACGGCGAAGGTCACCAGCGACGGCGTCGGGGGCACGGGCAGAGTCTGGCACCGCCGTGCCGGACGTCCGCGTCGCGCCCCGCCGGACGTGACCACCTCGGGCCCTGGCGTTGCTAGGTTTGGACATGTGGCCACCCGAGGCTCGACCAGCTCAGGATCGGCGCCAGACCTGCCGATACCAACGATGTGTGATGACAGCAGGCGTGCAATGAACGTGTGCCGCCGACGAGCGACCGCTCCGGCCCCTGTGACCGACGGGCGGTGTCGTCGGTGAGCGACGGAGCGAGGGTGGACATGGACCGGACTACGTCCCCACAGCAGCAACGGGCAGCGCGATGAACCAGCTGCGTCTCGACCCGCTCACCGGCCGCTGGGTGGTCGTCAACACCGACCGGGCCAAGCGCCCCCGGGCCTTCTCGCCGCCGGCCCCGATCCAGGCCGACACGTCGCGACCGTGCCCGTTCTGTCCTGGCAACGAGGAGGCGACGCCCCCCGCCCTCGAGACCTACGGCCCCGAGGGGCGCTGGTCCGTCCGGGTCGTGCCCAACCTCTACCCCGCCTTCCAGGGCGACGAGCCCTTCGTCGTGACCAACCGGGGACCGGTGTTCACCCAGGCGACGGCGGGCGGCATCCACGAAGTCCTGGTCCTCTCACCCGACCACCACGCGTCGTGGTCGATGCTCGACGACGGCCAGACCAGCATGGTGATGGCGGCGATCCGCGATCGCGTCGACGAGCACTCGAACGTGCCGGGCCTCCGCTACAGCCAGGCGATCGTCAATGCCGGCCGCGAGGCGGGCGCCTCCCTCGAGCACCCGCACGCGCAGCTGCTCGGCATGTCGTTCGTCCCTCGCGAGCTCGTCGAAGAACAGGCAGGCTTCGCCCGTTTTGCCAGCCGGTGCCTCCTCTGCACGGTCGCGGATGCCGAGGAGAACGTGGGGTACCGGGTCGTCTACGCCGACGACCGCGTCCTCGTGGTCTGCCCGTTCTGGAGCGGCGTCCCCTACGAGATGCTCGTGATCCCCCGCACCCACGGTCCCCACCTCCACCACAGCCCACCAGCCGACCTCGCTTCCGTCGGGCATGCCATCAAGACGGCACTCGCCCGCCTGCGCGACGTCGTGGGGGACGTCGCCTACAACCTCGTCTTCCACTCGGCGCCCTACCGTGCCCCCGAGCCCTACCACTGGCACGTCCACGTCCTGCCCAAGCTGACGACCATCGCCGGCTTCGAGCTGGGCACCGGTGTGCTGATCAACATCGTCAACCCCGAGCAGGCCGCCGAGGAGCTCTGCGTCCCGGGGCACCACGGCGCCGGGGAGCCGACCGCAGCGGCGGCAGCGGCGACCGCGGCCGGCTGAGCCGAGCCGGCCCCGGCTGCATCCCTCCCCAGCAAGCTGGCCCTCCCCGGGCAGCTGGCCGCCCCCGATGACGGGCCGTCAGGCTCGGGCAGCCGCGTGGATGGCGGAGCGCTCCAGCTCGAAGGCGGCGGCGAGCGTCCGGACGAGGTCCCGTCCCGAGGGCACCAGCCCTCCGATGCCCGGCGTGGCCAGGTACCCAGCCAGGTAGGCGCGGCGGTTCCGTACCTCCCAGGCTTGGGTCAGGTGGCGCAACCCCGCCTCGCCCGTCGGGTCACGCTCGGCGGCGGCGACCTCGGCGGCGCGGTGGAGGGACCAGAGCATGTCGGCCACGTCGGCCAGGGGCGACCGGAAGGTCGGCGCCGTCCCTTCCCCTGCCGGCACCCCGCCCGGGCTGCAGTCGAGGACCAGCCACCCGAGGTCGGTGCGGGCGACCCGGCCGAGGTGGAAGTCCCCGTGCGTGCGGATGGCGACGCAGGGCCGGGTGGTCCGCCGGAGCTCGGCGAGAAGGGCCTGTACCGATGCGTCCTCGACGATGGCGGGGTCGGCCGCTCGGGCGGAGGCCTCGACGGCGTCCGTCCACGTCGAGACGTCCCCGGTCCGGCGACCGAACGCCGTGTCGAGGGCGAGGTGCATCCGGGCCGTCATCGTGCCCAGCCGGTTGGCCTCTGCGGCGAAGTCGGCACCGGCCTCCTCGGGAGCGGCGCCCGACTCGGCGAGGTCGCGCAGCGAGGCGAGGGCGAGGACCCAACCGGTCGTCGTGCCGGGCTGGTACTCCTGCACGACGCCGAGGTCGGTCCCACGGCGCTGCCACAGGGCAACCGGGGCGAGGAGCTGGTTGAACCCGGCGTCGTCGAGCCCCAGGTAGAGCTCGAGGCCAGAATGGCGCTCGCCCGGGGCCGGCAGCTGCTGGAAGACGGTGAACGCCAGCCGGTCGTCGTAGGCGAGGCTGACCGACTCGGATGTCTCGGCGATCCGGTGGACCCACTCGATGGGCCCCTGGTCGCCCGCGACCTCGTCGAGGAGCAGGTCGGCGAGCTCGGCATCGCCGAGCGCGTCGAAGACCACCGCCAGCCCCGTCTCGTCCTCGATGATGCCGAGCGGCGCGTCGTCCGCGTCGGTGAGGAAGCGGACCTCGTCCCCCGGGGCGCGGAGCCCGAGGACCACGTGGACCCGCAGCGCGTCGACGTTCGCCGTGACGCTGACCAGGCCGGGGCGCCCGGGACGCACCACCTCGGCGTCCGCCACCACGACGTCCTCGCTGGCGACCTTGGCGAGCTCGTCACCGGCCGCTGCCCGGCGGTGCGATACCGACGCGGCGACGAGCTCAGCGAGGGCGCCCAGGTCGAGCGCAGGGCCGGCCCCGGAGCCGCGGGGCACGCTCACCGCGGCGCCTCCCCGAGCTCCGCAGCCGGCCCTGCCTCGGCGGTGAGGGCCGTTGCCGGTTCCACCAGCTCGAACCACTCGGTGCCGTGGGAGGCCATCGTGACCGGGTACGGATCCGTGCCCACGGGAGGAAACGGTACCCTGCCGAGGACTTCGACCGGCTGGCGACCCGCCCACCTGCCCAGATGCAGCTCGGCGGGCTGGGCGAAGCGGCTCAGGTTGTGGACGCACAGCATCGGGTTGGCCACGGCTCGGTCGTCGTAACGGACGAAGCCGAGGACGGCAGGGTTCGAGCAGGCCAGGATCTCGATCTCCCCTGTCCCGAAGACGGGGAACTGGCGCCGCACGCCGAGCATCCTGCGGACCCAGTGCAGGAACGAGCTGGGATTGCGCTGCTGGGCCTCGACGTTCACCGCCGTGAAGCCGTAAACGGGGTCCATCAGGGGCGGGAGGTACAGCTGGGCGAAGTCGGCGCGAGAGAAGCCGGCGTTGCGGTCCGGCGTCCACTGCATCGGGGTGCGGACCGAGTCGCGGTCGCCGAGGTAGACGTTGTCGCCCATCATGATCTCGTCGCCGTAGTAGAGGACAGGGCTGCCGGGCAGGGAGAGCAGGAGGGACCACAGCAGCTCGGCGAGACGGCGGTCGCGGTCGAGCAACGGGGCGAGGCGCCGGCCGATGCCCATGTGGCGCTTCATCCGGGGGTCCGAGGCGTACTCGCTGAAGAGGTAGTCCCGCTCCTCGTCGGACACCATCTCGAGGGTCAGCTCGTCGTGGTTGCGGAGGAAGATGGCCCACTGGGCACCGTCGGGGATGTCGGGAGTCTGGGCGAGGATCTCGGTGACGGGGTAGCGCTGCTCGCGCCGGACCGCCATGAACAGCCGGGGCATCAGTGGGAAGTGGAAGCAGAGATGGCACTCGTCGCCGTCCCCGAAGTAGTCCGCCACGTCGGCCGGCCACCCGTTGGCCTCGGCCAACAGGATCCGTCCCGGGTACTCGGCGTCCAGCACGGAGCGGACCGTGCGGATGAAGGCGTGCGTCTCGGGGAGGTTCTCGCCCGCCGTCCCGTCTCGCTGGTAGAGGAAGGGGACGGCGTCGAGGCGGAAGCCGTCGAGGCCGAGGTCGAGCCAGAACCGGACGACGCCGAGCATGGCCTCGACGACCTCGGGGTTGTCGTAGTTGAGGTCTGGCTGGTGGCCGTAGAAGCGGTGCCAGTAGTACTGGTCGCGTTGGGCGTCGTAGGCCCAGTTCGACCGCTCGACGTCGACGAACACGACCCGTGCCTCCGGCCAGCGCTGGTCGTCGTCGTTCCAGACGTACCAGTCGGCCTTCGGGTTGTCCCGGCTCTGACGCGACTCGAGGAACCACGGGTGCTGGTCGCTCGTGTGGTTGATCACGAGGTCGGCGATGACCCGGATGCCGCGGGCGTGGGCCTCGTCGAGCAGCTTGCGGAGCTCGTCGACCGTGCCGTACTCGGGGTGGACCGAGAAGTAGTCGCTGATGTCGTACCCGCCGTCGCGCAGCGGAGAGGGGAAGAAGGGCAGCAGCCAGAGGCAGTCGACGCCGAGCCACTGCAGGTAGTCGAGCTTTGCGATCAGGCCCGACAGGTCACCGGTGCCGTCGTCGTTGCCGTCGAAGAAGCCGCGGATGAAGACCTCGTAGAAGACGGCCCGCTGGTACCACCGCGGGTCTTCGGCGGCGTCGGGGACCGGTCCGCCGGCCGGGGGCGCCTGCTGTCCCACCGGCAGCTCGGCCAGCCCGGCAAGCTCGGGCGCGACGGGGACGTCGCCGACGGCCAGCTCGACAGGGTCGACCGGGTCGACCGAGCCCGCCGGGTCATGCGCTGGGCTGCTCCCGTCCGTGGTCACGGTGGCAACCTACTGGACCGGACCAGGGGGCTTCGTCGCGAAGCAGCCGGGTCAGTCGCCCGCCGGGGCGACGGCGTCGAGGAGCCGGGTCAGTCGCCCGCCGGGGCGACGGCGTCGAGGAGCCGGTCGGCGGCCTCGTAGGGGTCGACGGAGCCCGCCACGAGCTCGTCCGCGAGGTCGGCGAAGGATGCCCCTGCGCGCAGCTCCCCGACGCGCTCACGGAGGCGGGCGAGCAGGACCTGCTCGAGCTCGTGCTCTGCCCGCTGGCGCCGGCGGGCCTCCAGCTGACCCGTGGCGACGAGGTGGGCCCGGTGGCGCTCGACGTCGTCCCACAGCTCGTCGGTCCCCTCGCCGGAAGCGGCCACGGTCTCGACGACCGGGGGCCGCCAGTCGCCGGGTGCGGTGAGGTCGAGCATGAGCTCGAGGTCGCGCCGCGTCTCCTTCACCCCCGGGCGGTCGGCCTTGTTGATGACGAAGCAGTCGGCGATCTCGAGGAGGCCGGCCTTGTTGGCCTGGACGGCATCGCCCCACCCCGGGTTGACGACCACGACGGTGGTGTCGGCGGCGCCTGCCACCTCCACCTCGACCTGCCCCACCCCCACGGTCTCGACCAGGACGACGGGCAGGCCGGCGGCGGAGAGGACGCGCACGGCATCCGGCACGGCGACCGCCAGCCCCCCGAGGTGGCCGCGGGTCGCCATCGAGCGGATGAAGACGTGCTCGTCGAGTGCGTGGCCCTGCATGCGGACGCGGTCGCCGAGGATGGCACCTCCGGTGAACGGCGAGGACGGGTCGATGGCGAGGACGGCGACGTCATGCCCCTCGCCGGCTGGGCCCCCGCTGCCGCCGGCTGGGCCCCCGCTG
>JAJZJT010000290.1 GCA_021809995.1 Actinomycetes bacterium | reverse complement strand
GCGCGGCGGGCGCGCCCGGGCCGGCACCCGGGCCGGACCAGCGGCTGACAGCCGGACCGGAGCAGGGGCGGGCGGGCGGTACGCCGGCCGGTCGAACGGTGGGCGCCCCGTCTACGACGAGGCTCGCCCCAGCCCCCGTGGACGCCAGGCCGGGTCCTCGAGCCGCACCCAGCGACGTCGGGCCCGCACGCAGTCGCGCCGGCGCAGGCGCACCAAGCGGGCCGTGCTCGTCTCGGGGCTCGTCGTCCTGCTGCTGATCCTGGCCGGTGGTGGCTACGCCTACTACCTCAACAGCGAGATCCACCGGGTCGACGTACGGGGGCTGACCGTCGCGCCGACGTCGGGGGCCGACGCCGGCACTGAGAACATCCTGATGGTGGGCTCGACGACCCGGTGCGGCCTGGCCCACCAGAACGCGGCCTACGGCCTGTGCTCGCAGGGGGTCACCGGCGTCAACAGCGACGTGATCATGATCCTCCACCTGAACCCGGCCACCCGCTCGGTCTCCATCCTGTCGCTGCCGCGCGACTTGTTCATCCCGAACGCCCGGGCACGCAACCTGAAGCAGGGCATCACGGCGGCGAACAAGATCGACGCCGGCCTCTACGACGGCCCGAGCCAGCTCGTCGCCTCCATCCAGGAGGACTTCGGGATCCCGATCCAGCACTACGTCGTGCTCAACTTCGACACCTTCGCCAGCGTCGTCAACGCCCTGGGCGGCATCAACATGTACTTCCCGATGCCGGTCTTCGACGCCTACTCGCAGCTGTACGTGCCCACCCCGGGGTGCATCCACCTCGACGGGTACCGGGCGCTGCAGGTCGTGCGGGCCCGCCACCTGCAGTACCGGCCGGCCGGGGTGACGGCGAACCGCAAGTACTGGCCGCACGAGGTCCAGAGCGACCTCGCCCGCATCCGCCGCGACCACGAGTTCCTGCGGGTGCTCGCCACCGCCGTCTCGAAGAAGGGGCTCGGCAACCCGATCACCGACGAGCAGATGGTGTCGTCGGTGGCGCCGTACCTGACGGTGGACAGCTCCTTCTCGACCACTGACATGATCCACCTGGTACTGACGTTCCACAGCGTGAACGCGGCGAAGGCACCCCAGTACACGTTGCCCGTCGAGCCCAGCTCCTCCTTGACCTACGCGTACAAGAGCGGCGACTACGGCAACGTCGAGTTCCCGGCGACGGCACCCGACCAGCGGATCCTCGACCAGTTCCTCGGGGTCTCCGCCACCACCAACACGCTGACCGGACGGGCACTGCCCAGCCCGAGCTCGGTGACCGTCTCGGTGCTCAACGGCACCGGGATCTACAACCAGGCGGCCAACACGGCGAACGCGCTCTCGGCCCTCGGCTTCCACATCGCCGGCATCGGCAACGCCACGCCGACGGGCCCCATCTCCGAGACCCTCGTCGCCTACGGCCAGAAGACCCCGGCCGTCGAGGCGGCTGCCCAGGCCGTGATGCGATCTCTGAGCGGGGCGGCCATCATGGACTACAACCCGAGCCTCGTGGCCGACGGGGCCCAGGTGACGGTGGTCACGGGCTCGCAGTTCAGCGTCAACCCGCCGCCATCCTCCTCGACCGGGAGCGCCGCGGGCTCGTCGTCGACGGCGTCGTCGGCGCCGGTGACCAGTGCGCCCACGAGCACCGGTTCGGGGACGAGCTCCAGCTCGGCCAGCCTGCCGCCCACGTTCTCGTCCCCGACGCCGGCCGTCACCCCGCTCAAGCCGTGGGACCCCCGGTCGTGCACCGCGTCGGGAGGCGAGGGGCCCTGAGCCCATCGCACGCGCCCATCCGGCTCGGGTTGGTCGGACCGACCGGGGCGGAACCGACGGGCGCGTCGGGCGACCTCAGCGGGTGAGGTGCTCGGCGGGGACCTGCCCGAGCCGCCCAGCCTGGTAGTCCTCGAACGCCTGGGCGACCTCGGCTCGGGTGTTCATGACGAAGGGCCCGTAGGCGAAGACGGGCTCGCGGATGGGCCGGCCGCCGAGCAGGAGGACGTCGAACTGCGGGGTACGCGCCTCCTGGTGCGGACTGGCGCGGAGCACGAGGGTGTCCCCGGCCCCGTAGACGGCCAGTTGGCCCGTGCGAACGGGTCGGCCTTCGGCGCCGACCGAGCCGTCGCCACCGAGGACGTAGGCGAGCGCGTTCCAGTCGGCCTCCCAAGGCAGGACGACCTCGGCACCCGGGCTCACCGTGGCGTGGACCAGGGTGATCGGCGTGTGGGTGACGCCCGGGCCCTGGTGCTCGCCGAGGTTGCCGGCGATGAGCCGGAGCAGTGCCCCACCGTCCGGCGTGGTGAGCAGCCGGACGTGGCCGGCGCCGATGTCCTGGTAGCGGGGGGCGGCCATCTTGTTCGCCCGTGGGAGGTTCACCCACAGCTGGATGCCGTGGAACAGCCCGCCGGACGCCACGAGCTCCTCGGGCGGTGCCTCGATGTGGAGGATGCCGGCGCCGGCGGTCATCCACTGGGTGTCGCCGTTGGTGATGAGACCGCCGCCGCCGATGGAGTCCTGGTGGCGGAACGTGCCGTCGATCATGTAAGTGACGGTCTCGAAGCCGCGGTGGGGGTGCCACGGCGTCCCCTTGGGCTCGCCGGGCGCGTACTCGACCTCGCCCATCTGGTCCATGTGGACGAAGGGATCGAGCGTGGCGTGGTCGACGCCGGCGAAGGCCCGGCGCACCGGGAAGCCCTCGCCCTCGAGGCCGGCCGGCGCGGTGGTGACCGAGGTCACAGGGCGGACCGTCCGCACCGCAGGATCCGGTGCGTCGACCCGTGGCAAGGCCAAGGTGTCCTCGACGGTCACTGCAGGCATGGCTCCTCCTTCCCGCCGGACGCACGGTCACGCTCCCCGGCTCGACGCCGCCGCGCACCACCCGGGATCGCACCGGCGGCCACGGCCCTCGTCGCCGTGCCCAACACTAGTTGCGTACGCAATATTTCGTGGCCGGGCCGTCCCTACACGCAGCTCACCAGGGAGTCGAGGGTGTGGTGGCGATCGGCGAGACAGCCCTCCAGGTACGCTTCGGAACAGGCAAGGTCAGGAGAGACTGCGTGAACTGGCACCATGGCGGCGCCACGCGCCGACGAGGCGACCACGACGGCGACCGTGGCCTGGTCGCCATCTCGCCGGTCTCGATCGGCCTGCTCCTGCGGACGACGCGCGAGCGCAAGGGCCTCGACCTGCTCGCCGTCCACGACCAGCTCGGCCAGCCCATCACCGTGCTCGACGCCCTCGAGGCCGGCAACCTGGCGAACCTGCCCAACCAGGCCGTGGCCCTCTCCACGCTCCGCCGCTACGCCGCGCTCCTGGGCCTCGACGGCGACCGGCTCGTCCTGCAGCTGCTCGAGGCGTGGTCGTCACAGCCGCAGGGGACCCACCGGCTGGCCGGGCGCGAGCTCGACCACCCGAGCATGGCCCCCCTGGTCACCACCCTCACGTCGAGCCCCGAGCACCTCCTGGCCTTCACCGAGACGGGCCGTGTTCCGGCAGTGGGTCCGGGAGCGGCCACGAGCGCCGGGTTCGCC
>JAJZJT010000289.1 GCA_021809995.1 Actinomycetes bacterium | reverse complement strand
CAGCGGCCGTCACCGGTTGGACGAAGAGCAGGGCCAGGCAGACGACGACCACGACGGCGAGCGCTCGCACCTCGGGACGTCGTCGCCGGACGACGAGGGCGAGGGCGGCGAGGACCACGACCCCGAGCCCGACGTAGGCGGCGGTCTCCGAGTAGAAGAGCCACGACAGACCGAAGCCGAAGTTGCCCCGCTCGGGCAGTCCGTCGTAGCCCTGGAAGGCGATGTAGGCGAGGTAGTGGAGCGAGAGGGCGTGCTGGCCCGCCTCCTGCCCCCGGATGCCCTGGGCGGTCGTCTGCAGTCCCGGGAGGACGAGCGGGGCGGCGAGCCCCACGCCGGCGGCGAGCCCGCCCACCAGCCAGGCTGCCGGGCGGAGGATCGGGCCCTCGCCGCGCAGCCACCGCGCCCGGCTCGCCAGCACGACGACGAAGAAGACGGCCACGGCGAGGAACAGGACGGTCGCCCCCTCCGGCTGCCCGCCCAGGAGGGCGAAGGCGGTGGCGACGGCCAGTCCGACGAACGCGGTCCGGCGACGACGGCCGCTGAGCAACAGGAGACCGAAGGCGAGGATCCACCCGGCCTCCCCGAGGACGGCGGGGAACGGGAACCCCAGCCACGCCGTCACCGGTCCGCTCAGTTCGAAGACGGTGCCGATCGTCGCCGCCCCGAGCGCGCCGAGGCCGAGGACGCGGCCGAGGACGTAGCCGCCGAGGCCGGCGACCACCAGGTCCACCACCAGCTGGACGGTGAGCACGTCGCGCAGCGGGACGGCGTAGCCGACGAGGGCCGGCAGGCTGAAGGCGCCCGACTGCCAGTTGAAGGCGAGCGGCAGCCCGAGGCCGACGTACGGGTTCCACAGGGGCAGGTGGCCGGCGTGGACCTCACGCCAGGCGAGGGTGATCCAGGGGATGAGGGAGTCGACGAGGTCTCCGTTGCCGAAGACCCGGAGGTTCGTCCCCTGCACCGCGCTCAGCCCGTCGTGCCCGAGCATGGCGTAGGGCCCGAACGTACGCCCGTGGGCGAACGCCGGGGCGAGCAGCGTCACGGCGGCGCCGACCACCCAGGCTACGGCCACCACGTGCGGCACGAGACGCCGGAGCGACCGCCCACCTGAGCCATCCCCCGCAACCGCCATCGCGTCCCCCCACAATGGTCCGCGTCCGCTGAGGGTCCACCGTACACGTGGCCTCGCGGGAAGGCACGGTGGCGTAGCGGGTCACCGTGCCGGCGCGCTGCTCGCCATCGTGCCGAGCCGGCGCTCAGGCGGTAGGGGCCGGGCGACGACCCGCCGAGTCCCTTGCCCGAAGAACCGTGGCTCGCCGAGCCCTGACTACTACGAGGTCCTAGCGGCGAATTCTGCTAAGACCCCGGAGCGGAGGGAGTGGGATTCGAACCCACGGTGGGCAGGACCCACAACGGTTTTCGAGACCGTCCGATTCGGCCACTCTCGCATCCCTCCGGGCGTGAGCCTACTCGCGTCGGCGGCCGCGGAAGAACGACGTGAGCAGGTCGGAGGCGTCGTCGGCGCGCACGCCGGTCACGACGACCGGCTCGTGGTTGAGCCGGGGGTCGGCACAGAGGTTGTAGAGCGAGCCGCACGCCCCGGCCTTGGGGTCGGGCGCGCCGAAGACGAGCCGCCCCACCCGGCCTGCCACGAGCGCGCCGGCGCACATGGGACAGGGCTCGAGCGTCACGACGACGGTGGCGTCGTCGAGGCGCCACCGGCCGAGCGCCGAGGCGGCGTCGCGCAGGGCGAGGACCTCGGCGTGGGCGGTGGGGTCGCCGGTCAGCTCACGCTCGTTGTGCCGGGACGCCACCACCCGCCCGTCGACGACGACCACCGCGCCGACGGGGACGTCGCCGTGGGCCGGGGCGGCGGCGGCTTCGGCGAGGGCCGCCGCCATGGCGTCGTCGTCGGTCACGGGAGCACCCTCCGCTCTCGACGCTCTCGCGTCGTCCAGCCCGGTGCCGAGCCCCGGGGTCCGGCGGAGGCGGTGGGATTTGAACCCACGGTGGGTTGCCCCACACACGATTTCCAGTCGTGCCGATTCGGCCGCTCTCGCACGCCTCCCGGCGGGTGCCGTCCCGCCGTGGGCGGGTGGCCTCCGCAGGTCCGTCAGGCTAGCCCGCCCATCCGGTGCAACCGGCGCCGATCCATCCGGTGCAACCGGCGCCGGGCCACCCGGTAGGCTCCGGGGGTCCCCGGTGCCGGGTGCGGCGGCTGGGTCCTGCGCAACGGCTCCCCGTGAACCGAGTCAGGGTCGGAAGGCAGCAGCTCTCAGCGGGTCTGGCCGGGTGCCGCAGCCAACCTGGCCGCCGCACCGGGCACCGGGGCACGAGGGCGGCTCCGAAGACGCGAGAACGGCCCCGGGGGCGCTGGGGCGGCGACCAGTAGGCTGGCGAGGCGTGGCCGACGTCTCCGATCCGGTTCCCTATCAGTCGCTCTACCGGCGCTTCCGCCCGGCCACCTTCGCGGCCGTCCGTGGGCAGGACCACGTCGTCCTCGCCCTGCGCAACGCCGTACGTGAGGGCCGGGTGGCCCACGCCTACCTCTTCAGCGGTCCGCGGGGCACCGGCAAGACGTCGACGGCGCGGATCCTGGCGAAGGCGCTCAACTGCACCGACCTGCACGACGGCGAGCCGTGCGGCACCTGCCAGTCGTGCACCGAGATCGCCCGAGGGACCTCCCTCGACGTCCACGAGCTCGACGCCGCCTCGAACAACGGGGTCGACGCCATGCGCGACCTCGTCGCGCGAGCCGCCCTCGGAACGCCCGGCCGCCAGAAGGTCTACATCGTCGACGAGGTCCACATGCTCTCGACGGCGGCGTCGAACGCCTTGTTGAAGACCCTCGAGGAGCCGCCGGCCCATGTCGTCTTCGTGCTCGCCACGACCGACCCCCAGAAGGTCCTGCCCACCATCAGGAGCCGGACCCAGCACTTCGAGTTCCGTCTCCTCGGGGCCGACACGCTCTCGGGGCTGCTCGACGACGTCCGCGCGGCGGCGGGCCTCGCCGTCGACGACCAGGCGGTCGAGCTCGCCGTGCGCCGGGGGCGGGGCTCGGCCCGCGACGCCCTCTCCGTGCTCGACCAGGTGGCGGCCTCCGAGGTGCTCGATGACGACCTCCCCGAGCTCGACGGGGTCGCCGACGCGCTCGCCGCCCACGACGCCGGGGCGTGCCTGGCGGCCATCGCTCGCCTCGTCGAATCGGGCTTCGCGCCCCAGCAGCTGGCGGGCGACCTCGTGGAGCTGCTGCGCCAGGCGTTCCTGGCCGCCGTGGCCCCCGACCTGGTCTCGGTAGTCGGTTCCGACCGCTCCCGGGCCGCGGCGGTCGCCGAGGCGTTCGGGCTCGCCGCCGTCGTCCGTGCCATCGAGGTGCTGGGGCAGGCCCAGGTCGGCATGCGCGACGCCCCGGATCCCCGGGTGAACCTCGAGGTCGCGCTGGTGCGCCTGGCGACCCCCGGCGTCGACACCGACATCGAGTCGCTCCTCCAGCGGGTCGAGGCACTCGAGCGGACCGTCAACGCCCTCGCTGCCGGACC
>JAJZJT010000288.1 GCA_021809995.1 Actinomycetes bacterium | reverse complement strand
CGCCCCCGCCCCCGGCACCGGCACCGGCACCGGCACCGGCACCGACCAGGCGGTTACAGCCGCCGACGGCACTCCGGTCCCATGAGCCGGGACGGCTCACGCCCACCGTCCTTCCGGAGAGACCGGTGCACTCACAGGTCGTCGTCCGAGCCCGGGGCGGGGCTGCCCTCACCCGGGACACCTCGCCCGACCCGCCGAGATGACAGACTGTTCAAGCGGCGGGCTCGAGCGCGCCGTGCCTGGGACGCGGCTCCGGGAGCGGACGAGCGGGTGGACATGGCTGAGAGAACGACCGGCACCGGATCCGGGGGCGTCGTGGCCGGACGACACGACGGCTGCTCCCGTCCGGCACGCTCCTCCCGCACCCGGTCGGCTCGTCCGACAACACCGGTTGGCCCGTCATGACGAAGATCCTGACCGTCGCGAACCACATCGGGTCGAAGGGCGGTCTCGAGCGCTCGCAGCTGGAGATCTGCCGTCAGCTGCACGCCCGCGGTCACGAGGTGCACCTCGCGTACGTCCACGACGGCGACTTCCTGCCCGACTGGCGCGCGGCGGGCACCACGACGATCAGGATCCCCACGACACTGCCTTCACGGCGCGGCCTCCTCCGGTCACTGGCCGGCGTGGCGCGCGGGCTCGCGAGCTGCTGGTCGGTGCGACCCGACGTCATCTACGTCCACCGCTACTGGGACGTCCCCTGGGCGCTCGCTCTCGGCACCCTGACCTCCAGGCCGGTCGTGTGCCACCTCCACCTCGCCCCCGGCGACTCGGTGCCTCGGTGGCTCATGGCGCCGATGTCGAGGGTCTCGCGCTTCATCGCCGTCTCGAACGACACCGCCGAGCGATGGGGACGTTTCGGCCTCGACCGGCGTCGCATCGACGTCGCTCACAACGGTGTCGACGTCGACCGGTTCCGCCCTGCCACCGCCGACGACCGCGAGCTCGCCCGCAAGCAGCTCGGCATCGACCCGGACACGTTCGTCGTCCTCTACGTCGGGCGCGTCGACCCGAGCAAGGGCATCGAGGTCCTCCTCGACGCGTTCGTGGAGCTGGACACCGAGTCCGTGCAGCTCGTGATCGTCGGAGGCCCCGGTGTGAGCGACGACCCCGACGTGGCCCGCTCGCTCGTGGACCGGGCCGAGGGCCTCGGCGCGAAGTGCATCCCGCCGAGACGAGACGTCGAGCACCTCTACCACTGCGCCGACGTCGTCGTCCTGCCCTCGCTCGTGGCGGAAGCGCATTCGCTCGTCGTCATGGAGGCCCTCGCATCGGGGATCCCGGTCGTCGCGTCCGCCGTCGGCGGGAACACCGAACTGCTGACGGGCTCGCTCTCCGAGGGACTGGTCGAGCCGGGCGAACCCGTGCTGCTCGCCGAGCGGCTCTCGTCGCTCCGCGACTGGCGCACCTCGCGGCCCGACCTCGAAGTGCAGGGACGCGAGCGGGTGGCGTCCGACCTCACCTGGTCCCGAACGGCGGAGAAGGTCGAGCGGTCGCTGGCAGCTGCGATGCGCCGAACACGGGGATCGAGCCGGCGGTCCCGCTAGCCGGGCCGAGCCCGACCCTCTAACTGACGACGGGCAGCGCCTCGAGACCGTCGGGCACGCGCCGGTGGTCGAGGAACACCGCCACCTCGCCGGCGCCCCTGCTCGACCAGCGGCCGTCCGACGACCGCACGAGGGCGGTGCGCTCGGGCACGCCGGCCACCGGCACACCGAACGGGGCGAGCAGGACCGCCCGGTGGAGCTTCTCGCCGTGGACGTCCTCGGCGACGTCCCCGAAGTGCGGCACCACGGCCACGTCGCCGACCAGTCCGAGGCCGACCGTCAGCCCCCCGCCGCGGGCATCCACCATGGGGTCGGTGAGCACCATCGCCGCGGCCCCCGAGCCGGCGACGACAGCGCCGCCGCGCCACGCCTCGACGAGGGCCGCCCACACGGCGGACCCCTTCAGCACGCTGCGCAGGTGCATGGGCGAGCCGTCGGAGAGGTACAGGAACCGGGCGCGGCGGACTGCCTCGGCCATGCCGGTGTCCTGGGCGTCGGCCCGGGCGACCACCATCAGCCCCTCGACGGACGCCCCGAGGCCGAAGAACCACGAGCTGGCCCGGGCGACGACCCGCTCGGGACGCTCGTAGGCCGCCGCGGTGGGCAGGACGCACACCTCGGTCGTGCCGGCGGCCGCCAGCAGCCCGGCGTCGAAGGAGCACCCGTCGCTCCACTCGCCCCCGCCCACGAGGGCCAGGGTGCCGGGTGCCGGAGCGAGTGCGGTGTCCATGGGTGCCACTGTAGGAGCCACCGGGACGCTCGGCGCGTGACGCCGACCAGCGTCAGTCGGCGGGCACCTCGCTCGCCACCGAGCGGCGCACCAGCCGGCCCGCCGCGTCGCACACCTCGGTGGCGAGCGCCAGGCTGTCGGGGACGATCCCCATGCCGAAGAACCCGTGGACCTGGTCCGCGTAGCACCGGTGCTCGACCTCGACCCCGGCGGCCGCCAGCCTCGTCGCGTACGCCTCCCCGTCGTCGTGGAGCGGGTCGAACCCGGCCGTGACGATCAGGGCCGGGGCCAGCCCGGCGACGTCGTCGGCGAACAGCGGCGCGGCCGAGGGGTCCTCCCAGGTGGTCGGGTTGGGAAGGTAGGCGCTGCGGAAGTACTCCATCGAGCGACGGGTGAGGAAGAAGCCGTCGCCGAAGGCCGCCATGGAGGCCGAGTCGAAGCGGGTGTCGAGGGCAGGGTAGACGAGGACCTGGGCGCACGGAGGCGGCACCTCCGCGCCGCTCCGGGTCCGCTGGGCGACCACCGCGGCCAGGTTCCCGCCGGCGCTGTCGCCCATCACGGCCACCTGCCCGGGTGCGATGCCGAGGTCGTCGGCGTGCTCGTGCACCCAGGCATAGGCGGCGAGCGCGTCATCGACGGCGGCAGGGAACGGGGCCTCGGGAGCCAGTCGGTAGTCGACGGCGACCACGACGTAGCCGGTGACGGCAGCGAGGAGCCGGCACGAGCCGTCGTGGGAGTCGAGGTCGCCGGTGACCCAGCCCCCGCCGTGGAAGTAGGCGATGCCGGGCTGCGCCGCCCGCGGGCCCCCGCCGAGGCCGGTCCCGAAGCGCCGGTAGACGCGCAACGCGAGGGTGCCGCCGCCCGGCCCGGGCATCGACCGCCCGACCACGTGGACGTCCGTACGCGTCGGCATGGCGAGCTTGGCCATCCGCCGGAGCTGTGCCCGCATGGACACCGGGTCGAAGCGGCCGTCGGGGCCCGGGGCGGCAAACGCCAGCGACTCGACCCGGGCGGAGACCTCCAGCATGGCCTGCAGGCTCCGGTTGAGCACCCGGCCGTCGACATCACGGGGTGCGGTGGCCCCAAGCGCGCGGAGCAGCCCCTCGGGACGGGCGAGCAGCCACGACGTCGCCCGAGCGGGCAGCGGCCAGTGCTCGAAGCGGCGCTGCGCCCGCCGGTCGTACAGGCCGCGCCGACCCTGCCGGGGGCTCCGCCAGGGCGGCGGCCACCCGTCCGGCCCGCCCGGTGCGCCAGGTCCATCCGGCGCTCCCACGGCGTCCCG
>JAJZJT010000287.1 GCA_021809995.1 Actinomycetes bacterium | reverse complement strand
GACCAGCCAGCCGACGACCAGCCAGCCGCCGACGACCAAGCCGCCGACGACCAGCTCGACACCGTCGGGTGCGTCCTCGACGGCGCGTCCGAGCGGGACAGTGAAGGTGCTCGTGGCGAACGCCAGCCAGACGAACGGCGTGGCCGCGTACTACTCGGGCAAGCTCGCGGCCGCCGGGTGGGGGACGCTCACGCCGACCACCGCCACCACAGCGGAGGCCTCCTCCACGATCTACTACGCGACAGGCCAGCAGCAGGACGCGCTTGCCATCGCGGCCGCGCTCGGGATCCCCTCGTCGTCGGTGCACCCGCTCGCCTCGAGCATCGTCCCCGTCCTCAGCGCCACACAGGCAGACGTCGTGGTCGTGGCCGGCAACGACCTCGCGGCCAAGGTTCCCCCCGCCGGCGCGGGTTGAGCCGGCGGCGCGCTCGAGTGGGCCGACCCGACCCTCCGTCCCCGAGCTCGCCCTCGCCGCTTCTGCCGCCGTTCCCTCCGTCCCCGAGCTCGCCCTCGCCGCTTCTGCCGCCGTTCCCTCCGTCCCGGCTCCCGCCCCCGCTCGTGCCGCTACGCGAGCGAGCCGAGGAGGCGGCGCTGTTCCTCGATTACGACGGCACGCTCGCGCCGATCGTCGACGACCCAGCCGGGGCGCGCCCCGTTCCCGGCGTTCCGGAGCTCCTCGCCCGCCTCGGCGCGCGGTTCGGCGTCGTCGCCGTCGTGTCCGGGCGGCCGCTCTCATACCTCCAAGGGGCGCTCGGCCGGCCGCCCGCTGTCCGGATGGCCGGCCTCTACGGGATGGAGGAGGTCGGGGCCGACGGCGTGCTTCGGCGCGACCCCGCCGCCGAGGGCTGGCGTGGCAGCGTCCAGGAGGTGACCGACGTCCTCAGTCGGGACGCCCCGCCCGGCGTCGAGGTGGAGCCAAAGGGGCTGGCGGTGACCGTGCACTGGCGGCGGGCGCCGGAAGCCGAGGACTGGGTGCGTGAGGCGGCGGCCTCAGCGGCGGCGCGTACGGGGCTCCGCGCTGAGCCGGGCCGCATGTCGGTGGAGCTCCGGCCGCCGGTGGCTGCCGACAAGGGGACCGTGGTCTCCCGCCTCGGCGCGCGCCACCCGGTCGTGGGCTGCTTCGGCGACGACCTGGGCGACATCCCGGCCTTCGAGGCGGTCGCCGCGCTCGGCCGGGCAGGCGCGACGACCGTCACGGTCGTCGTCGCCGACGCCGAGAGCCCCCCTCAGCTGCTGGCGATGGCCGACGTCTCGGTGGCGGGCCCAGAAGCCGCCGTCGCACTGCTGGAGGCGATCGCAGGGGGCTGAGGCGGCCGTCGGTATCATCGGCCAATGCAGCCTCCGCGAGTCGACGTGCTGGTCGTCGTGGAGCCTTCTGCAGCACCTCCGGTCCTCGCTGCCCGGGCTTGGCGGGTGGTGCGCGTGCCGGCCGTCCAGTCCTCGGCGTCGCTCGTCGGGGAGCTTCGGGGCATCATCCCGGGTCTGGTCGGCGTCGTCGGGGACGTGAGCGCGTCGAGCGCGGCGACGGCCTTGCGGATCGCCGAGGAGGTGCATCGCGCCGGGTTCCCGACCGTGCTGTTCAGCGACGACCCTGTCGCTGCGCCCGCAGGCGTGGACGTCCACCCGATCCGGGACCCCGGGCCGGCGATGGACGCGGCGTACAGCGTGGTCGACCTCGTGGGGAGGACGCCGCTCGTCCGGCTCGACCGCGTCGGCCGTGACCTTCCCTGCCACTTGCTCGCGAAGCTCGAGCAGCTGAACCCGGGCGGCAGCGTGAAGGACCGCCCCGCCCGGGCGATGCTCGACGCCGCAGAGGCCGAAGGGCGTATCGCGAGCGGGGGGACGGTCGTCGAGCCCACCTCGGGCAACACGGGCGTCGGCCTCGCCATGCTCGCGGCGGTGCGCGGGTACCGATGCATCTTCACCGTCCCCGACAAGGTCTCCGAGGAGAAGCGCCAGCTTCTGCGCGCGTACGGGGCGGAGGTCGTCGTGTGCCCGACGACGGTGCCGCCCGAGCACCCTGCGTCGTACTACTCGGTGGCGGACCGGCTGGCCGAGGAGATCCCCGGTGCCTTCCAGCCGAACCAGTACCGGAACCCGGCGAACCCCCGTGCCCACGAGGAGACGACCGGGCCGGAGATCTGGCAGCAGACGGCCGGGCGCATCACCCACTTCGTCGCCGGCGTCGGGACGGGCGGCACGATCACGGGGGTCGGCCGCTTTCTCAAGACGCGGAACCCGGCGGTGCAGATCGTGGGTGCCGACCCGGAGGGCTCGATCTACTCGGGCGGCGGGGGAAGGCCCTACCTCGTCGAGGGGATCGGCGAGGACTTCTGGCCGCCTACGTACGACCCGAGCGTCGTCGACCGCGTGGTGCCCGTCTCGGATCGCGACTCCTTCCTCACCGCGCGAAGGGTCACGCTGGAAGAGGGCATCTTCGTCGGCGGCTCGACCGGCACCGCCGTGTGGGCGGCGCTCGAGGTGGGCAGGTCGCTCGGACCCGACGACGTCGTCGTGGTGCTCGTGCCCGACTCGGGACGGGGGTACCTCACGAAGCTCTACGACGACGCCTGGATGGCGGACCACGGGTTCGTCCGTGCGCACGGCGCCACCGCCGAGACGGTGCTCGCCGCGAAGCAGGCGGTGCGCGACGGCAGGATCCCTCCGCTCGTCCACGTCCATCCCGACGAGACCGTGCGCACGGCGATCGCCATCCTCGACGAGTACGGCGTCTCCCAGGTGCCGGTCGTCAAGGCCGAGCCGCCGCTCGCGCTGGCCGAGGTCGTGGGCTCGGTGTCGGACCGGCTGCTGCTCGAGCGGACGCTCGGCCATCCCGAGACGTTCGACCAGCCCGTCGGCTCGGTCATGGAGCCCCCGCTCGTGACCGTCGGGCTCGGAGAGACCGCGGAGCACGTCGCCGAGCGCCTCCAGGCGTTCCCCGCGGTGCTGGTGCTCGACGGCGGCCACCCGGTGGGGATCCTCACCCGTTCGGACCTTCTCTCGTACTTCGAGCGGAACTGAGCGCCGTGGCCGGCTTCGAGACCCTCGCGATCCACTCCGGGCAGCCCTCCGACCCCGCGACCGGTGCGGTGGTGCCGCCGGTCCACCTCGCCACGACGTTCGCGCAGCCGGCGGTCGGGGTCCACCACGGCTTCGAGTACGCCCGGACGGGCAACCCGACGCGCGCCGCGCTCGAGACCTGCATCGCCGCGCTCGAGGGCGCCGTCTTCGGCCGCGCGTTCGCGAGCGGCCTCGCGGCAGAGGACGCGGTGCTCCGCACCCTCGAGCCCGGGGACCACCTCGTCGTCGGGGACAACCTCTACGGCGGGACGCACCGGCTCCTCGCCCAGGTGCACACGCAGCTCCGGTTCTCTCCGGTGGCCCTCGAGGACCTGTCTGCGGTCGAGGACGCGTGGCGGCCCGAGACTCGCCTCGTGTGGGTGGAGACGCCGTCGAACCCGTACCTGAGGATCGCCGACCTCGCAGGGCTCGCCGACCTCGCGCACTCCCGGGGCGCGGCGCTCGTCGTCGACAACACCTTCGCGACGCCCTACCTCCAGACGCCG
>JAJZJT010000286.1 GCA_021809995.1 Actinomycetes bacterium | reverse complement strand
GCACCGCGGCGTCGAGCGCCGCCTGGAGCTCGAGACGGGCGGCCCCCGGCCCCGTGAGGACCGGGGCGCTCGACGACGAGGACGAGGAGGCGGGCGAGGACGACTTGGACGAGGCGTGCGTCGTCGTGGTCGTGCTCGACGAGGCCGTGCGTGACGTCGAGCCCCCCGCGGTCGACGTCGTGGTCGTGCTCGACGAGGCCGTGCGTGACGCCGAGCCCCCCGCGGTCGTCGTCGTGGTCGTGCTCGACGAGGCCGTGCTCGACGGCGACGTCGCCCGGGCTCCTCCTCGTCCGGTCGAGACCGGGGACCTGGTCGACGCGCTCCGGGAGGCCGCGCCGGCGCCCGGGGTCGAGGAGGGCGCCGGAGCGACCGGCACGCCAGCCGCCGTCGAGAGGGCGGCGTCGAGGGCGGCGGCCGTGGCGTTGGACTGGTCGACGACGACGGAGGCCATCGACCCGTACGCGGCGTCCGTCATCGTCCGGTACGACCCCGACCGCGCCGAGATGTCGACGACCGAGCCCACCACGACGGCGGTGACGACGGCGACAAGCGCCACCCTCCCGAGCTGGGAGCGACGCGAGCGCTGGCCCGGGCGTCGGGCGCGTCGTCGCCGGCGACGGGGCGGAAGCATCGCCGAGACGATAGTGCGCCCGCCCCTCGTCGCCGCCTCGCCGTCAGGGCGCGCTGGCGGTGAGGCGGCGACAACGCGTCAGGACCGGGCCGCTCCCACCTCGTCGCCGCGCCCGTGGAGCCCGGACGCCGTGGCGAGGCGACTGGCCGTCTGCCGCCACTCGACCGTCGGCCGGATGGCCGTGGGGTCGACCCGGTCGCGGTGGCGCTCGCACACCTCGAGCAGCGAGCGGACCACGTCGTCGGTCAGGAGGTGCGGGACGAGCCCCAGGTCGAGGAGCTTGGTATGGGCGGCCCGGTAGTAGTGCTCCTCCTTCTCCACCCGGGGGTCCTCGACGTTCTCGATGGTGGTGCCGGGACCGTGCACCTCGGCCACCTGCTCGGCGAGCTGCTTGACGGAGAACGACTCGGTGAACTGGTTGAAGACCCGGAACTCGCCCCGCTCGGCGGGATGCTCGACGGCCAGCTCGATGCAGGCCAGCGTGTCGAGGATGTTGAGCATGCCGCGGGTCTGCCCGCCGCTCCCGTAGACGGTGAGGGGGTGGCCGGTGACCGCCTGGACGCAGAAGCGGTTGAGCACGGTGCCGAACACGCCGTCGTAGTCGAAGCGAGTGGCGAGGTCCGGGTGGAGCTTGGTCTCCTCGGTCTCGTGCCCGTACACGATCCCCTGGTTCAGGTCGGTGGCCCGGATGCCCCAGATGCGGCAGGCGAACATGATGTTGTGGCTGTCGTGGACCTTGGAGAGGTGGTAGAAGGAGCCCGGCTGCTTCGGGTAGGGCAGCACGTCGGTCCTCCCGCGGTGGGTGATCTCGAGGTACCCCTCCTCGATGTCGATGTTGGGGGTCCCGTACTCTCCCATGGTGCCCAGCTTCACCAGGTGGACGTCCCGGTCCTGCTCGGCGATGGCGTAGAGCAGGTTGAGCGTGCCGACGACGTTGTTGACCTGGGTGTAGACGGCGTGCTGGCGGTCGATCATCGAATAGGGGGCCGACCGCTGCTCGGCGAAGTGGACGACGGCATCGGGACGGAACGTCCCGAGCGTTCCGGTCACGAAGGCGGCGTCGGTCAGGTCGCCCACGAAGGGCTCGACGGTGAGCCCCGACAGCTCCTTCCAGCGCCGGACGCGCTGCTGGAGATGGACGATGGGGACCAGCGAGTCGACCCCCATCTCGAAGTCGTACTGGCGACGGGCGAAACTGTCCACCACGCCCACGTCGTGCCCCCGACGGGACAGGTACAGGGCCGTCGGCCAGCCGAGATAACCGTCTCCCCCGAGCACCAGGATCCTCACGTCGCTCCTCCTCATCGGCCGCTTCCACCGATGGCCCGGGCGCTCCGGGCCGACGGCGTTGCGGAACTGTGACAATGAGTCTGTCGCGGCGACCTTGGACGGACCTGAGAGAACGATGAGGGGGGTGTAAGAACTCCTGCCGGCCCGACGCCTCGCCGAGCCCCTCGGACCCGGCGTCAGCTGCCGATGCGCCCCGTGCCGGTGGCGGAGTACGCGCTCTCGGCGTGCTGGGTGAGGTCGAGGCCGCGGCGCTCGTCGTCTCGCGAGACCCGGAGCCCCACCAGGCGGTCGATCCCCGTGGCGAGGAGCCAGGTCACCCCGAAGGCCCAGACGATGGTGGCCCCCGTGGCGAGCAGCTCGACCCCGAGCAGGTGGAACCCGCCGCCGTAGACGAGGCCGTTCGCCCCTGTCGCGTTGACGGCCCGCGTGGCGAAGAGACCGAGGAGCACCATGCCGACGATCCCGCCGACGCCGTGGACGCCGAGCACGTCGAGCGAGTCGTCGTAGCCGAGGCGGAACTTGAGCCGGACCGCCATGGCGCAGAGCAGCCCGGCGAGGAGCCCGATGAGCAGTGCCGGCATGGCCGACACGAAGCCGGCGCACGGGGTGATGGCGACCATGCCGGCCACCGCGCCCGAGGCTGCACCGAGCGTCGTCGGGTAGTGCTCGCGCACCTGCTCGAAGGCGAGCCAGCCGAGCAGCCCGGCGGCGGCGGCGAGCTGGGTGTTCACGAAGGCGTGGACGGCGACGTCGTTGGCGCCGAGCGCCGAGCCGGCGTTGAAGCCGAACCACCCGAACCACAGGATGCCCGCGCCGAGCAGGCTGAGGGGGACCGAGTGGGGCGCCATGGACTCGCGTGGCCAGCCCTCCCGGCGCCCGAGCACGAGCACCACGGCGAGCGTCGAGAAGCCGGAGTTCACCTCGACGACGGTGCCGCCGGCGAAGTCGAGGACCCCGCGTCGGGCCAGCCACCCGCCCGGCGAGAAGACCCAGTGGGCGATGGGCACGTAGACGAGCAGCAGCCAGACGGCGATCAGCAGGACGAAGGCGGGGAAGCGGATCCGGTCCACCGTGCCGCCGCTGATCAGGGCGGCGGTGATGATGGCGAACATCAGCTGGAACACGACGACGGCGAGCGGCGAGACGTGGAGCCCGTGGAAACCGGGCAGCCGGTGGCCGAGGTTGGCCAGCCCGGCCAGGTGAAGGTCCCCGATCAACCCGCCGCCGGCGTCGTGGCCGAAGGCGAGGCTGCACGCCACGAGGGCCCACAGCACCGTGACCACGCCCATCGAGACGAGGTTGTTCATCATGACGGCGAGCACGTTCTTCGCCCGCACCATGCCGCCGTAGAAGAGGGCGAGCCCCGGGGTCATGAACAGCACCAGCGCAGCCGACCCGAGCACCCAGGCGGTGTCTCCGGCGCTCACCTCGTCCTCCGTCTCACCACGGTGCTCCCTCGCTCGTGCTGCCTGACGCGTGCCGCCTGCCGACGCCGGGGCGGGGCACGGTGACATCCCCGGGCGTGGCGAAGATAGCCCCTCCGGCGGGCATGCCCCGATGCGGGAGCTCCTCGCGGGGCCGGACCGGTCCCGCCAGCGGGGGCTCAGCCGGCCCGCTCAGCCGGCCCGCTCAGCCGGCCCGTCGGCACCGTCGGGGCCCGGCACGGGGCCTTCATCG
>JAJZJT010000285.1 GCA_021809995.1 Actinomycetes bacterium | reverse complement strand
GGCCCAGCCGGCCCAGCCGGCCCAGCCGGCCCAGCCGGCCCAGCCATGGTGAGATGACGCCATGGGCCCCCGGCGTCGACGCGTCCTCCTCGTGCTCGTGGCCGTTGGCACGCTCGCCGCCGCCTGTGCGGCACCGCCACCGAAGGCAGGCTCTTCCGCCGCGGCGCCTCCCCGCTCGGCGCCGGCCAGACCGCCCCCCTCGACCACCGCTCCGGGCAGAACATCTGCGCCCACGGGTGGCGTCCCGGCGTTCTCGCACGTGTTCGAGGTCGTGATGGAGAACCTCTCGTACCGGGCGGCCATGGCCACCCCGGGCTTCGCGTCGCTCGCCCACCGGTACGCCTGGGCGAGCGCGTCGTACGCGGCGTCGCACCCGTCCCTCCCCAACTACCTGGCGCTCACTGCCGGCTCCACCTTCGGCATCACCTCCGACTGCCTCACCTGCTACGTGACGGCGGACAACCTCGGTGCCCAGCTCAGCCGGGCAGGGATCACGTGGGACGCCTACTTCGAGAGCGTGTCGACACCGTGCTACCTCGGGACCTCGTACGGCGTCTACGCCGCCAAGCACAACCCGTTCCGCTACTTCTCCGACGTGCGCGCCAGTCCCGAGCTCTGCGCCCACCTCCTCCCCTACGCACAGCTCGGACCCGAGCTGGCCGGGCCGGCCGCCGGCGTGCCGCGCTTCGTCTGGGTCACGCCCAACGTGTGCGACGACGGGCACAGCTGCCCGTCGGCCCTCGCCGCTGCGTGGCTCGACCGGTTCGTCGCCCAGGTGACCGCCAGCCAGGCGTGGCGCCAGGGCGGCGTGCTCTTCGTCACCTGGGACGAAGGCTCCGGGGGCGACACTCGCCAGGCGACGCCCCAGGGGACGATCGCGCCGACCGGTGGCGGCGGGCACGTCCTCACGCTGGTCGTTGCGCCGTCCGTGCCGCCGGGGACGGTGGTCGCCACGCCCCTCAGCCACGACGCGCTCCTGGCCACGGTCGAGCGCGCCTTCGGGCTCCGGCTGCTCGGCGACGCCGCAGCCTGGTCCGACCGGACGTTCGCCGGCTTCTTCGAGCACAGCGCGACGTCACCGACGTCCTCCTGACGGCCGGGCCCTGACAGCCCGGCTCGCCACAGCCGGGCCCACTGGGCGCGGTCCCTCTCGGCGCATCCTGTGCAAGGGTGGGCGCAGCCTCCCGCTTCCCTCCTGACGGCCCCACCGTGCCGCGGGTCGGGGCGCGAGGCCGGACGCACACCATCCCCAGCCGCGCCGCCTGTCCGAGCCGCCGGCGCGAGGAAGGAGCCGACGCGATGACGCGACGAGGTGCCGCACCGACGACCCGCCGCCTCCTCCCCAACCGCTCCCGACGGGCAATCGCCGGGTTGGCCGCCGCCGCCGTCCTGCTCGCCGCCTGCTCGAGCCCGAGCGCCACATCCTCCCGCCACCGCCCGGGTCGCACGACACGGGCGTCCACGGCGCCGGTGAGCGCCCGCAGCAGCCTCCCACCGGGAACACCGGCGTGGCTCGCCGCGCTCGAGCGCAAGGCGGCAGGCAGCCCGAGCTACCTCCAGCCCGGCTCGAACCCCTCGGTGCTCCCGGGCCCCGTACTGATCGCCGACCGGAACAACTCGCGCCTGCTCCTCGTCGACCCGAAGGGGCAGATCCTGTGGCAGTACCCGCCACCGGGGACGCCGACGACGTCGGCCTTCCGCGCGCCCGACGACGCCTTCTTCGGGCCGAACGGCAAGGAGATCATCGCCACCGAGGAGTCGAACTTCACCATCAGCACCATCGCGCTGCACCGCACCCCCAAGGGGTCACAGCCCGTGACCGGCTCGGTCACGTGGACCTACGGGAACCCCGGTGTGCCCGGGTCTGCCGCCAACGAGCTCGACAACCCTGACGACGCCATGCTCCTGCCCAACGGCGACGTGCTCACCGCCGACATCAAGAACTGCCGGATCCTGCTGATCCACCATGGGGCCCACGCGCCGGCCCACATCTACGGCGAGACCACCCCGTACTGCTACCACCAGCCTCCGGCGCGCTTCGGCAGCCCGAACGGCGTGTTCCCGATGACCAACGGCAACTACCTGGTCACCGAGATCAACGGGGACTGGGTCGACGAGATGACGCCGTCGGGGGCCATCCTGTGGTCCACCCACCCGCCGGGCTTCTCGTACCCGTCCGACAGCAACGAGGTCAGCCCCGGCGTGTTCGTGTCGGTCGACTACACGAAGCCTGGTGGCCTCGAGACGTTCAACCAGCAGGGGCAGGTGCTCTGGCGGTACACGCCGACCAGTCCCTCCGGCGTCCTCGACGAGCCGTCCCTGGCGCTTCCCCTGCCCAACGGTGACTTCCTGGTCAACGACGACTACAACCACCGCGTCATCGTCATCGACCCCCACACCAACCAGATCGTCTGGCAGTACGGCCACACCGGCGTCCCGGGCTCCGCTCCCGGCTACCTGGACAAGCCCGACGGCGTGGACCTCGCCCCGCCGTTCTCGCTCCTCGTCACCCATGCGGCGACCATGGGGCTGCCCCCGGCGGGGCTCGCCCCACCACCACCAGGCCTCGGGGCGCCAACCTCGGGAAGCCCAGCCTCGGGAGGTACGAGCCCGTAGCGGACCGCCGCGTCCCGGACGGGAACAGGTGTCCTCCGTGAGCCGGGCTCGGTGGCCGAGCACCGGAGCCAGGCCGCAGGGACCCCGGACCCCGGGCACGGGGCCCTGGAGACAGAAGCAGCCGGTCAGCCCAGCCGGTCAGCCCAGCCGGTCAGCCCAGCCGGTCAGCCCAGCCGGTCAGCCCAGCCGGTCAGCCGCTCACAGGCGGGTGAGCTTCCACGATACCGAGGGACCGGCCAGGTCCCCCGCCGCCTGGACAGGCACGGAGGTGGTGGTGCCGCCGTGCTCGACGACCAGCGAGCCGATGCGCTCGCCCGAGCGGACGGGCCCCGACGGCACCGACACGTGCTCGACGACGTGGACGGGGAGGCCAGGCCAGCCCACCATTCGGACGGTCCCGCCGGCCACGGCGGCAATCGAGCTGTTCCACGCCGTGGTCACGTGCCCCACCACCGTGCCGTCGGCGACCACGGCGTCCTGTCGGAGGTCGGCCGAGGCGGCCTTCGCCAGGGCTCGACCGGCGTCGAGGGCGGTGGTGATCGGGCTCACCCCGCCCTGTCCCAGCACCGCTCCCACGAGGTGGACGGTACGCCCGCCCACCGTTGGGTCGGCGGCGAAGAGGAAGCACCCGCCCGACGTGGCGTTCGTACCGGTCTTGATGCCGACGATGCCGTCCTGGCCGAGCACTGCGTCGTAGTTGTAGAGCAGGCCCGCCACCGGCAGGGTGACCTGAGGCATGGCCACGATGTGGGCGAAGGCCGGGATCCGCATGGCCGCCTCGCCCAGCTTCACCAGGTCTGCCGCGTTCGAGACCGAGGCCGAGCTGAACCCGCTCGGCCCGGCGAAGTGGGTCGAGCTGAGGCCGAGGGCTCGGGCGTCGGCGTTCATCTTGGCGACGAAGGCCGAGATGCTGCCGGCGTCCCACGCGGCCAGCATGCGCGCGAAGTTGTTGCCGGACGGGACGAGCATGGCCTCGAGGGCCTGGCGCTCGCTCACCTGCTCGCCTGCCTTCACGGCCA
>JAJZJT010000284.1 GCA_021809995.1 Actinomycetes bacterium | reverse complement strand
TCAGCCCCGTCAGCCCCGTCAGCCCCGTCAGCCCCGTCAGCCCCGTCAGCCCCGTCAGCCCCGTCAGCCTTGCCCGGCACGCTCGAGCACTTCGCGCGCCGAGCGCACGACGGCAACATCGACCAGCCGGCCGCGCTCGTCCACGAAGACTCCGTCCTCCGACGACTCGAAGCGGTCCAGGACGGCACGCGCCTCGGACACCTCCGCCGTCGTCGGCGTGAAGGCGTCGTTGATGACCGCCAGCTGGTCCGGGTGGATGGCCGTGCGCGACCGGAAGCCGAGGCGGAACAGCTCCTCGGTCGACCGGCGCAACCCGTCCACGTCGCGGACGTCGGTGGATGTCGGCCCGGTCGGCGCTCCGATGCCGGCCGCCGCACAGCCCAGCACGACCTGGAGGCGGAGCGACCGGAGCTCCTCTCGGTCCGGGCCGGGACGAAGCCGAAGCTCACCGGCGAGGTCCGCCTCACCCATGCCGACGTGGCGGACCCGCGCCGAGCGCGCCACTCCGGTGGCGTCCAGCACGCCCCGGGCCGTCTCGACGAGCGCGAACACGGCGAAGGTGCCGGCGGCGCAGCCGAGGCGCAGCTCCTGTCGCGTGAGGGCGGCGTCAGCTTCGCGGAGGCGGTCGGGCTCGGCCTTCGGCACGACGATGCCAGTCAGCGCGGGGCCGACCACCGCGGCGACGTCCTCGGCGATGCTGCCGGCGTCGACCCTGGCCCACAGCTGCACCGCGGGCTCCGGTGCCGAAAGCCACTCCGCCACGGCGTCCCTCGCCAGCTGCTTGTGGTCGACGGCCACCGCGTCCTCGAGGTCGGCGATGACGGCGTCCGCTCCACGCCCGGCCGCACCGGCCAGCCGGTCCGGGCGGTCGCCCGGCACGTAGAGGAAGCTGCGGGGCGAGCGCACGGGGCCAGTGTACGCGGGGCTCGATCCGGAGCGACGTGCCGCGGCGTGGCGGTCCACGGCTTCGGACCCGCGAGCGCAGGATCGAGCGTGCCACGCGCGCACCCTCCAGACGCGGCAAAGTGTCGTCGTCATGCGCATGCCTTCCCGTTCACGGAATGCGCCGACGGCGGACAGGCTGGTGGGGACCTCGCCACTTGCCGACCTGCCGGCGCGGTCCTTGTCGACGGCACCTCTCCGCCACCTCTCCCGCCCGGCTCCCCAGCCACCGACCAGGAGGGCTCACCGGCGGTGGCTGCGGTGGACGTTCACGACGGTCGCAGCCGCCGTGCTCGTGCTCGTCGCCGGGGCGATCGGGTGGGCCGCCCCCCACTCGGACAAGCTCGATCCCCCTCCCGCACCGGCGTACGACCCGGCGATGGTCGTGCCCCCCTACAACGTGACCTTGCCGGACCCTTCCGTGCTCGTCGGCAGCTCCGTCGACTACCTCTACACCTCGGCCGCCAACGGCAACCCCCCGAACGTCCCGGTCCGACCGTTCACGAACCTCGAGCACCTCGGCCCGGAGACAGACGCCATGCCGAAGCTGCCGTCGTGGACGTCGGGGTGGATCTGGTCTCCTGACGTCCGCCGTGCCGGTGGCCGCTACGTGATGTGGTTTGCCGCACCCGACGTCCACGACGTTCTCGACACCGGTCAGCCGGCCAAATGCCTCGGCGTGGCGGTGGCGCGCGCCCCCCTGGGGCCGTTCGTGGCGAAGCCGAAGCCGGTGCTCTGCGGACAGTGGGGCGAGATCGACCCGAGGACCTTCGTCGCTCCCGACGGCCAGCTCTGGCTGGACTGGAAGGCCGACGTGAACGCCGGCTGGGGTCCTGCGCAGAACCCGAGCCTGCCCGCCAACCAGCCGACCACGCTGTGGGCGCAGCGACTGGCGCCGAACGACATGACCCTCGAGGGGCCGAGGTACAAGCTCCTGACGGCGAGCACGCCGTGGGAGCACAAGCTCGTCGAGGCGCCCGATATGGTCTCGTCGCACGGTCACTACTACCTGTTCTTCTCGGCCAACCCGTCCTACGGCGAGAACAACGGCGTTGGCGTGGCCGACTGCCAGGGTCCGGCCGGCCCGTGCCACGTGCCCTACGCCGGCCCGCTCCTCGGATCTGACACGCTCGGCCTCGGCCCCGGCGAGGAGTCGCTCTTCACCCAAGGCGGCGCCACGTGGATGCTGTACTCGCCCACGGGAACGGCCTTCGTCCGACAACTGGCGGTGGCCAGGATCGCGTTCGGCCCGGGCGGACCGTACGTGGCGACGTTCGGCGGCGCCGTCCCTGGAGCCGGTGCGCGCCGCTGACACTGCCGGACGCGGCCCGAAGGAGCGGCCGTGCAGTGCTCGGGCAGCGCGAGCCCGCCCGCGCACCGGAGAGGGCGTCGGCCTCTCCAGCGCGCGTCGGTGGCCCTCCTCTCGCCGTTCACGTAGTGTCGCCGCGGTCCGACAGGGAGGTGGCACATGCCCGAGCTGACGCCCGAGACCGAGCCGGAGTCGGTCGGGTTCGACCGGGGAAGGTTGGCGCGCCTCGACGCCCACTTCCGCCGCTACGTCGACGACGGGCGGCTACCGGGCTGGTCCTTGGCGGTGACCCGCGGCGGGAAGGTCGCCCACGTCGCCCACCACGGCCTCGCCGACACCGAAGCGGGCCGGCCGGTGACGGGCGAGACGCTCTTCCGGATCTACTCCATGACGAAGCCCGTCACCTCGGTGGCGGCCATGATGCTCTACGAAGAGGGCGCGTTCGAGCTGAAGGACCCGGTCAGCCGGTTCCTGCCGGCGTTCGCCGACGTGCGGGTGTACCGGTCCGGATCGGCGCTCGCCCCGGTGACGGAACCGGCCCGGGAGCCGGTCCGGATCTGGCACCTGCTGACGCACACCGCAGGATTGACCTACGGGTTCCACCATGCCCACCCCGTCGGCGCCATGTACCGAGCGGCAGGCTTCGAGTGGTCGGCACCCGATCTCGACCTGGCCGGGTGCTGCGACCGGTGGGCGGAGCTCCCTCTCCTGTTCCAGCCGGGCAGCGAGTGGAACTACTCGGTCGCCACCGACGTGCTGGGACGGGTGGTGGAGGTGGTGGCCGGCGTGCCGCTCGACCGGTTCTTCGGCGAGCGGATCTTCGGCCCGCTGCAGATGCACGACACCGCCTTCGCCGCCGACGCGGCACAGGCCGAGCGTCTGGCGGCGCTGTACCTGGCCGCCGACGGGGGACGGCGGGCGCGGAGGGTCGATGCCGAGGCGGCGGGCCTGTGGCCGATGCCGTTCCGGTCGGGCGGCGGCGGCCTCATGTCGAGCGCGCACGACTACCACCGCTTCACGCAGCTCCTCCTGCGCCGGGGCGAGCTCGACGGCGTGCGGCTGCTGAGCAGCCGCACCGTCGACTTCATGACGGCCAACCACTTGCCCGGCGGCGTGGACCTCGAGGCCTTCGGCCGGCCGCTGTTCGCCGAGACGACCTTCGACGGGGTCGGCTTCGGACTCGGCTTCTCGGTGGTGCTCGACCCGGTCGCCAACCGGGTCCCCTCGAGCCGCGGCGAGTTCGGGTGGGGCGGCGCGGCGAGCACCGCGTTCTGGGTGGACCCGGCCGAGGAGCTGACCGCTCTCTTCTTCACCCAGCTTCTTCCGTCGAGCACCCACCCCATCCGCTCGCAGCTGAAGCAGCTGGTCGCCCAGGCCCTGCTGGACTGACCGCGCGGCG
>JAJZJT010000283.1 GCA_021809995.1 Actinomycetes bacterium | reverse complement strand
GGTCGGCCCGACTGCACCGCCAGCAACGGCGAGATGCGGCACACGCGGCTGGTGCACGCGCCCGCCGCCCGCGACGGCGACGCCGCCGCCCGACCGCCCCTCGTCGTCCTCGACGAGCATCGACCGGAACGCGGCGTTGCGGCCGAAGAGCTCGTCGTAGGTGCCCTCGTCGGTCACACGGCCCCCGTCGAGCACGAGGATCCGGTCGGCCAGCCTCAAGGTCGAGGGTCGATGGGCCACCACGATCGTCGTCCGCCCCCGTCGCAGCTCGGCCAGGGCGGCAAGGATGGTGCCCTCGGTGCGGCTGTCGACGGCGGAGGTGGCGTCGTCGAGCACGAGGACGTCGGGGTCCGACAGGACCGCACGAGCCAGTGCGACCCGCTGGCGCTGCCCGCCCGACAGGGTAAGGCCCTGCTCGCCGACGACCGTGCCGTACCCGTCGGGCGTGGCCTCGACGAACCCGTGGGCACCGGCCACCTCGGCGGCGGCCACGATCTCCTCCTCGCTGGCGTCGGGCCGACCGAAGGCGATGTTGTCGCGCAGCGGCGAGGAGAAGAGGAACGAGCTCTCGAAGACCATCCCGACCCGGCGGCGCACCGACGGCAGCGTCACCGTCGACACGTCGACGCCGTCCACCAGCACGGAGCCCGCCGTCGGGTCGTAGAAGCGTGCGGCGAGGAGCCCGATCGTCGACTTGCCGGAGCCCGACGGGCCGACGACGGCGACCGTCTCCCCCGCGCTCACGTCGAACGAGCAGTCCTCGAGGACGGGCTGACCAGGCCGGTACCCGAACGTGACGTGGTCGAAGGTGACCCGGCCGGGCCCGGCAGGGAGATCGGTGGCGGCAGGCTGCTCGACCACCGACGGCTCGAGGTCGAGGACCTCGGTGACCCGCTCCACGCCGGCTCGTGCCATCTGTCCCACCGTGAGGATGCCGGCCAGCATGCGGGCGGGGGCGGTCAGCTGCACCAGATAGGTGGTGAAGGCGACGAAGGTGCCGAGCGAGAGGTGGCCGTGCAGGGCGAGCAGGCCCCCGGCGACGAGGACCAAGAGCTGGCCGAGCGATGGGATCGTCTGGAGGTGCGCGCTGAAGCGGGCGCGCAGACGGACCGTCCGGACCCGCGCACCGAACATGGCTCGGACCGACGAGACCAGCCGACCCAGCTCAGCCTCCTCCTGGCCGAAGCCCTTGACGACCCGCACGCCCGAGACCGCCTCCTCCACGCGGGTGGTCATGTCTGCCTCGCACGCCTGGGCGTCCCAGCTCGACGGGAAAACGGCCTCCCGCATCCGCATGGCCACGACGAAGGTCGCCAACGGCACCGCCAGGACGAGCAGACCCAGCTCCCACGAGAGGGCGAGCATGATGGCGAGCGAGACGAGGAGCTGGAGGAGGCTGCCCAGTACGAGCGGCCCCCACGCCAGCAGCTGCTGGATGAGCGAGAGGTCGCCGTTCGCTCGCGACACGAGCTGGCCGACCTGCAGACGGTCGAACGTGCCCAGGTCGAGCTGGTGCAGGTGGTCGTAGAGAGCGGTCCGGAGGTCGTACTGGACGTCGAAGGCAAGGCGGCCGCCCATGAACCGGCGCACGAACGTCGCGCCGAACCGCAGGAGCCCGAGGCCGACGAGCACGAGGACGAGCGGGAGGAGCGACCCGCGATGGGCCAGCACGACGTCGTCGATCACGGCGCGCTGGACGAGGGGGACGACCGAGAGGACCGTCATCGAGACGGCCGACGCGGCGAGCGCGAGGAGCAGGGCGCGCCGGTGCGCCCACAGGTACGGGAAGAGCCGCCGGAGCCATCCCCGGCGGTGGTCGCCGGGCTCCATGGCGGTCATTCTACGAGCAGTCGGACTGCCACGACCTCGTCCGATCGTCGCGAGTGCCGGCAAACTCGCTGCCCGCTGCTTGGGGCCCGCTGCTTGGGGCCCGCTGCTTGGGGCCCGGGGCCCAAGCCGACGGTCAGCCGGGGAGGGCGCCCTCGATCGCCTCGATCACCTCGGCCGCCTCGGGGTCGACGGTGGGACGGAACCGTCGGACCACGTCGCCCTCCGGCGACACCACGAACTTCTCGAAGTTCCACTGGATGTCGCCGGCCACGCCGTCACCGTCTGGCACCTCGGCCAGCACGGCGTAGAGCGGGTGCCGGTCCTCGCCGTTGACGTCGATCTTCTCGAAGAGCGGGAACGTGACCCCGTAGGTGGTCGAGCAGAACGTTGCGATCTCGTCGGAGGTGCCGGGCTCCTGGCCGGCGAACTGGTTGCAGGGGAACCCGAGCACGGTGAACCCGCGTTCGCCGTACGTCTCCTGCAGGCGTTCGAGCCCTTCGTACTGCGGGGTGAGCCCACACTTGGAGGCGACGTTCACGACGAGGAGGGCCTTGCCTCGGAACGCGCCGAGGGAGGTCTGCTCACCGTCGAGCGTGCGCAAGGGTACGTCGGGGAGTGCCATGGAACCACCCTACGGGCTGCCGGCCGCTCGCGCCGGCAGCCGTCTCGTGCACTGACAAGGTCCGACAGCTACGATGGCCCCGATGTTGTCGCCGTAGGCGCACGGCTTCCCGCCGGCGCTCGGGGCCCCGACCGCGGGTCGCCGGGCGACCTGCTGTGGAGACCGAGCACCGGGCAGAGTGCCAGGGCAGAGCACGAGGGGCAGAGGACGACCAGCGCCCACGGCGAGGGAGACCCAACGGGAGGATCGCGCCCACCGACGGGCGAGACCGTAGCGGGACGACGTCGCCCCGACCCACGGGGGGGGTACGTCGCCACAGACGTCCCGCAGCCGTGCCACCCCGACGAGCCTCCGGTTCGGGACTGCAACTACCACGCTGAGTGGTGAGGCAGTTGAGACGTTGAGTAGCATGGACCTCCGAGGTCCGTGCATCGGGGGAGGTGAGCGGCGAAGGATGGAGAGCGGTTTCCGGGGGCCCGCCGGGGCAGGATCGGGCCACCAGGACATCTCCGGCGCGCTCACCGCCGTGCTGGTGCGTTACGTCCGTCAGCGCAGCGGCGACTCCGGCGTCCTCCAGATGCTGGCCGTCGCCGGCTCGCACCGCAGCGCCGGCGAGCTCGAGGACGTCACGTCGTGGAGCTCGTACGAAGAGGCCGTGTCGCTGCTCCACGCGGGCGCCCAGGTCACCGGCGACGGGTCGATCGGGCTCCACGTCGGCGAGGAGATGCTGCGCCAGCACACGGGCACGCCCGTCGCCGACCAGCTCCGGTCCCTCGGCTCCCCCGCTGCGCTCCTCGAGCACACGGTGCCGGCCATCGACCGCTTCGTCCGGGTCACCTCCACCGAGGTCCTCGAGCACGGCAGCACGTACGCCGTGCTCCGAGCCGTCACCGGACGCGCGACGACCCGACACCCCCACCTCTGCGACTTCACCAGGGGCCTGCTGACGCAGGTGCCGGTGGTCTTCGGGCTGCCGCCGGCCACCGTCACCGAGTCCGAGTGCCAGGCCCGGGGCGGGCGGTTCTGCCTGTACTCGGTGACCTGGGAAGCCGCCGCCTCCCAACCGCCCGAGGTGGAGACGGCGCCCAGCTTGATCGAAGCTGCGTGGGAGAGCAGCGAGGCGTCACGGGCCCGGGCAGACGTGCCCACGGCGGCTGCCCCGGTGCCGGTCGTGGTGCCCGCGGCGGCTGCCCCGCCACCGGC
>JAJZJT010000282.1 GCA_021809995.1 Actinomycetes bacterium | reverse complement strand
GCCCGCTGGGCGCCCCGGCGGGACGCCACCGGCGGCGGCATCGCCGATGAGCGGCTCGCGCAGGGGGACGTTCAGGTGGACCGGGCCCGGGCCCGAGGGGGACGACGTCGCCTCGGCGACCGCCCGCGAGGCGAGCGACCGCCAGGCCGGTCGCCCGCCGGCATCGGGCACGCCCGTGTCGGCGAACCAGCGGACGGACCGCCCGTAGAGGTGGTCCTGGTCGATCGCCTGGGGCGCGCCGACGTCGCGGAGCTCGGGGGGTCGGTCGGCCGTGCACACGAGCAGCGGGACACCCGCGAGGTCCGCCTCGACGACGGCGGCGTGGGCCTCGGCGGCTGCCGTGCCGCTCGTCGTGACCAGGACGGCCGGCCGCCCCGTGGCCAGGCCGGCACCGAGCGCCACGAAGGCCGCCGAACGCTCGTCGACCCGTACCAGCACGTCGACTCCGGCGTGCTCCGCCAGGGCCAGGGCGAGCGGTGTCGAGCGCGAGCCGGGGCACACGACGGCCAGCCTGGCACCGGCGCGCGCCCACTCGTCGACGAGCGCGGCGGCAAAAGCCGCCTGGACGTCGTGGGGACGAGGTGGCTCAGCCACCGGGCGCCGCCGAGCTCGCGAGGGGCGCCGGTCGGTACGCTCGTCGGCCATGGCCGCACCACCGTCGACGCGCTCTGCCCGCGCCCGGGCACCGGAGCTCGCCACCGAGCGCAAGGGGCGCACGGGGCCGGTCCTCGTGCTCGCTCACGGCTTCACGCAGACTCGGCGCACTTGGGGCGCCCTTGCCGAGGACCTGGCCGCCGACCACCGGCTCGTGCTCGTCGACCTCCCCGGCCACGGCGGCTCCGCCGACGTCGCGGCCGACCTGGTCGCCGGCGCGGACCTCCTGGCCGTAGCGGGAGGCTCGGGGTCCTACCTCGGCTACTCGATGGGCGGGCGCTTCTGCCTCCACCTCGCGCTCGCCCATCCCGAGCTCGTCGACCGCCTGGTGCTCGTCTCCGCGACCGCCGGCATCGCCGACGCGGGCGAGCGAGCCACCCGCCGGGCCGCCGACGACGCGCTCGCCGACGAGCTCGACCCGCCCGGAGCGGACCCCGGACGCGCCGCCGACCGCCGTGACGCGTTCCTGCGCCGCTGGCTCGCACAGCCCCTCTTCGCCTCGCTGCCGGCCGAGGCCGACGCGTTGGCCGAGCGCAGGCGGAACACGGCCTCCGGGCTCGCCTCGAGCCTCCGACTCGCCGGGACGGGCACCCAACGGCCCCTGTGGGCCGAGCTCGGCACCCTGGCCATGCCGGTGCTCGTCGTCACGGGCGCCGACGACGCCAAGTTCGACGCCGTCGCCGCGCAGATGGTGAGCGCGATCGGGGCGAACGCCACCCATGTCCGGGTGCCGGGTGCCGGGCACGCCGTCCATCTCGAGCGCCCGGGCGCGGTGGCGGCGGCCGTCCGGGCGTTCGGCGCCTGAGCCGGGAGCCCGCTGCGCACGCCGTGCCCCGGCTGGCGCCACCGCCGTCACGGCGTTGCCAGCCACAGCCCCGCGGCGAGGAGCAGCCCGACCACGAGCTGCAGGCGGGCCGTGGCCCCGAGCAGGGGGAGCAGGTCGCGCCCGGCGGCGGGGCCGGTGGCGAGCCGGACGGGCACCGCGGCCAGCGGTACGGCGACGAGCGGCAGGAACGGTCCGATGGCGACCCGCGTCGAGGGCGCCCCCGGCACGGCGACGAGGGCCCACAGCGCCACCACGGCGAAGGGGACCACGAGGAGCGCTGCGGTGAGCACGCCCGCTCGGCGCCGCCCCATCCGCACGGCCAGGGTGCGCTTGCCGGCAGCGGCGTCCCCGTCGAGGTCGCGCAGGTTGTTGGCGTCGAGCAGCGCGGCGGCGAGCAGACCGGCGGCCACCGCGCCGGCGAGCGGTCCTCCCGCTGACAGGCGGCCCGTCTCGACGTAGAAGGTCCCCTCGGTCGCCACCAGGCCGAAGAACACGAAGACGAACGCCTCGCCGAGACCGAGATAGCCGTACGGACGGGGCCCCCCCGTGTAGAGCCACCCGGCGGCCAGGCAGGCCGCGCCGACGGCCACCACCCACCATGACGTCGCCGCGGCGAGCGCCAGGCCGGCGACAGCGGCCACGCCGAAGGAGACGAGCGCGGCGGCCTTCACCGATCGCGGTGACGCCAGCCCGGAGCCGACGAGCCGGAGCGGGCCGACCCGACCAGCGTCGGTGCCGCGCGTGCCGTCGGAGTAGTCGTTGGCGAAGTTCGTCCCCACCTGGACGGCGAGAGCCACCACCAGCGCTCCGGCGACGCGGCCCAGCTGAGCGGCCGCGCCTCCCGTGCCGGTCGGGCCACCGCGCCCGTCGACCAGCTGGACGAAGGGATGCGCGGCGGCCGTCCCCACGACCACGGGCACGAGAGCGGCAGGGAGGGTACGCGGCCGCGCTCCGGCGACCCACCGGCCGAACCGTCCCGGCGCGCGCCGGTCGACCGTACCGACAGCGGGCACGTGTCGCCCCGCACGGGCACCCGTCACGGGCGGCGCGGGAAACGGCTGAAGTCCGGCGGCCGGTGCTCCTGGAAGGCGTTGCGGCCCTCCTGGCCCTCCTCGCTCATGTAGAAGAGCATGGTCGCGTCACCGGCGAACTGCTGCAGCCCGGCCAGCCCGTCGTCGGCGGCGTGGATGCCGCCCTTCAGCATCCGCAGGGCGAGCGGCGACAGCGACAGCATGCGCCGGCACCACGCCACCGTCTCGGCCTCGAGCTCGGCCAAGGGGACGACGGCGTTCGCCAGGCCCCACTCGAGGGCGGTGGCGGCGTCGTACTGTCGGCAGAGGAACCACACCTCCTTCGCCCGCTTGAGCCCGATCGTGCGGGCGAGGAGGCTGACCCCGTAACCGCCGTCGAAGCTCCCGACCTTCGGCCCGGTCTGACCGAAGCGGGCGTTGTCGGCGGCGATGGTGAGGTCGCACACCAAGTGCAGGATGTGCCCGCCTCCGATGGCATACCCGGCCACCATCGCCACCACCGGCTTGGGCAGGCGGCGGATCTGCACCTGCAGGTCGAGGACGTTCAGGCGCCCGATGCCGTGCCGGGCGACCTCGTCGTCACCGAGGTAGCCGTCGTCACCCCGGATCATCTGGTCGCCGCCCGAGCAGAAGGCGTCGGGCCCCTCGCCGGTCAGGACGACGACCCCGACCGAGGGGTCGTCGCGCGCGTCCGAGAAGGCGTCGGACAGCTCGAAGAGCGTCTGGGGCCGGAAGGCATTGCGCACCTCGGGCCGGCAGATGGTCACCTTGGCGATCCCCTCGGCCACGTCGTAGCGGATGTCCCGGTACGAGCCGCGCTGCTCCCATGCCGGCAGGGGCTTGCCGCGGTGCTCGGCCACCGGGTCGAGCGGCGGTCCGGTGATGACGGTGTCGGGGCCCGGCGGGCCGCCGGGGCTCACCGGTGCCCCCCGGCGCACTGCTCGCTGATCGTTTGACCGTTTACTCCGAGAGTCGCTGCTCGCACGATCGCTAGGCTAGCGCCGTGCACGATCTCGTGGCGCTCGACCTCGACCCCGGCGACGCCTTCGTCGACGCCCTCCGACGGGCGTGGGACGACGGCGACGCCGTCCTGCCCCTCGACCGCCGCCTCCCCGCACCCGCCCAGGCCCGCCTGGTCGCCGCGCTGGCACCCACCGCCGTCGT
>JAJZJT010000281.1 GCA_021809995.1 Actinomycetes bacterium | reverse complement strand
CGGGGTCGTCCGCGGCGGAGCGCTCCAAGCCATAGACCTGCTCAACCGCGTCACGGATCAGGGATGAGAGCGATCGACCAGTCCGCCGCGCGGCGGCATCCAGAGCACGCCGTTCCTCGTCGGTCAACGAGATCTGCGTCCGCTGCATGATGTAAGCTTACATCATCTCCTGAGCGGGCTCGAGCACTTCGAGTCGTTGCCGCAGGTCATCGGCGTTCGAAGACGAGCGACTACGGCCCACCATGCGATGTGCACTCCATCTGGGGCACGTCGGGCATGCGCGAGGCGGTTCCCGTTCGCGCGCTGCGTCGTGCGCTCAGCCAGGAGCCGATCCCGTCGCCGACCTCTGCGAGCCCGTCGTCGTCACCCGCCACGGTCGCCCGCGGCCGTCCTGGTCCCCGTGGACGAGTGCGAAGCCTTGGAGGAGACGGCACAGGTCCTCTCGGGCGCCGAGACGATGGCTGCCGCCGAGGAGCGACGCCGGGGAGTGGAGCGCGGGGAGACGGTCGCCCTCGACGCGCATCGCCACGAAGTCCGGTCGCGCCGTCGCAGGTGGTCCGACGCCAGGAGCATCACGGGTCAGGCGCCGTGTGGGCTCGTGGTCCGCGACGAACCCACATCCGACAGCCCCGACGTCACGCTGAAAAGAGGGTCGCGCCGTTCGGCTCCGTCGCGGCACGCTCCCTCGCCGAGCAGGTCGCGGCGGAGGACCGACCGTCCGACGCCGACGCCGAGCGCGTGGCGACGCGCGCATGTTCCCTTCTCGCACAGCAACGGGGACGCGCTGACCACCTCACCTCCCGCGCGCTGGGACCAGCTCCCGCAGGCGCACCCGACCGCCCGTCCGCAGCACGGCGGTCCGGTAGACACGGGCGGCCACCCGTGCGAGCACGACGGTGCACGCCAGGCTCACCGCCACCGACACAACGAACTGCCACCAGGCGACGTCGCCGAAGCCCACCAGCGTCGGCATGGCGAACGGAGCGGTCGGAGGCAGGTAGGCGAGGACCTTCACGAGCAGCGATGCGTTCCCGGTGCTGACACCGGTGAGCGAGACGATGTAGCCGAAGATCAGGGGCGCGCTCAGTGGCAGCGCCAGGCTCTGGACCTGGTCCTGGCGCTCCGCCAGCGAGCCGGCCGCCGCGTACACCCAGCTGTAGAAGGCGTAGCCGAGGACCATCCAGGCGAGGGTGGCCGCCACGACCACGGGGGCTCCCCCCTGCACGAGGCTCGAGCCCACGAGCCTGGCGAGCACCAGGGCGAAGACCACGAGCGACACCGCCTGGACGAGGGCGACCGTGCCGATGCCGACCACCTTGCCGGCAAGGAGCTGGACGGGACGGACGGTGGCGAGCAGCACCTCCACTACCCGGCTGGCCTTCTCCTCCATCACGCCCATCAGGGTCCAGGTCAGGTACTGGGTGAGGACGATGAAGATCAGGATGACGCCGAGGAGCGCCGTCGCCTCGCCCGTGGTGCGGACCTTCTTGCCGGGATGGACGCTCTCGACGGGCAGCGGCCTGGCCCTTGCCACCGTGGCCGCCTGGGACGGGCTCAGCCCGGCTTCAGCGAAGGCCCGCTCGGCGCCGAGCGTCGAGGACACCGCTCGGACGTAGCGCGCCCGGGCCGAGGTGTCGGTCGCCGCGATCGGGTCGGGCACGATGAGCTTCCCGCTGCCGTCGACCACCAGGTCGAGCCGGCCGGCCCCGACGGCGGCCCGGGCCGCGGGCGCGTCGCTCTCGTGGACGAGCGTCACCCGAAGCCCGACGGAGGTCGCCACCGTGCGCAGCTCGGCGTCGAGGGCGGCCGACCCGGCGACCACGCCGACCCGGGTGGCCTTGGCGGAGCCGGAATGGATGGTCGGGACGACGACCGCCGCCGCGACGACCACGAACAGGATGACGGTCACCACGCGGAACATGCGACCGCGCAGCCGTTCACGGATCTCTCGGCTGGCGACGAGGCCGGTGTCGCCGAGGAGCCTCCGGTCGCCCAACCATGCCCGCCGGGCAGTCAGCGGCGCCGGGTGGCCACCTCCGCGGGCGCGCCTGCGCAGGCGGAGCCGCACGATCGTGACGACGATCAGCACAGCGACGACGACGGGGAGCGCCTTCACCGCCCCACGGCCTCGCGGAAGACCTCGGAGAGGCGGCGGCGCTCGAAGACGAACTGGGTCACGTGCCCGGCGGCCCGCGCCGCGTCGAGGACGGTGTCACTGTCCGTGAACTCGTCGAGGACCAGCCGGACCTCTCCCCCGTCGACTTCCGCGAGCGAGACGCCCGGCAGGGCACGCGCCCAGGTGCCCAGGCGGTCGCCCTCGACGCGGACGGTGAGGCGTCGGGGCCCGCTGGTGGCGAGCTCGTCCACGCTCCCGCTCACCACCAGCCGGCCGTGGTCGATGATGGCGACCGACTCGCACAGGTCCTCGACCAGGTCGAGCTGGTGACTCGAGAACAGCACGCACCGACCGGTGCCGGCCTGCTCGACCAGGACCTCTCCGATGGCGTCGACGCCCGTCGGGTCGAGGCCGGCGAGCGGCTCGTCGAGGACGAGCACCTCGGGGTCGTGCACGAGGGCGGCTGCCAACTGGACCCGCTGCTGGTTGCCGTGGGAGAGCGACTCGACCTTGCTGTCCGCCCGGTCCGCCACCTCGAGGCGCTCGAGCCACTGCCGGGTGGCGGCCGCCGCGCTGGCGCCGTCCATCCCGTGGAGGCGGCCCAGGTACTCCACCTGGTCGGCGACGAGCATGTTGGGGTAGAGGCCCCGCTCCTCCGGCATGTAGCCGAAGCGGCGACGCTCGGCGGGCCCCACGGGTGACCCCCGCCAGCGCACCGACCCAGCGTCGAGGTCGGTGAGCCCGAAGATGGCGCGCATCGTCGTCGTCTTCCCCGCTCCGTTGGGACCGAGGAAGCCCACCACGTGGCCCGAGGGGACCGAGAACGTCAGGTCGTCGAGGGCGGTCACGGCGCCGAAGCGGCGGCTCAGCCCGTCGAGCTGGAGGTCGGCCACGGGCGAAGCCTACGGTCTGGACGTCCCCGGGTCGACGGCTCCGGTCGATCGGGTCGGCGGGGCCGGGCAGCCCGGTTGGCGGCGAGCGAGACCGTCCCGTGGCTCCCCTCGAGCGCCACACCGGTTTCGTCGAGCACGACGGCGGGCGCCCCTACGACGAGGTCGTACGCCACGGTGCGGTCCCGCTCGTACTCGGCCACGGCGCCGGGGGCAACCATGCCGTCTGGTACCAGCAGGAGCGCCCTTGGCACGCGACACGACGGTGGTCACGTGGGACCACCGCGGCTCCGGACGCTCGTCGGACCTTGCCGACCGCACCGGTCCCGAGATCGCCGTGGGCGACCTGCTGGCAGTGCTCGACGCGCCCGGGGCGACGAGGGCGGACCTCGTGGGCCAGTCGATGGGGGGATGGACCGTCGTCGGCGTCGCGTTGGTGCCTCGCTCGCTCGCCCGCGCACTCGCCCGCCGCCTGGTGCTCGCCGACACGCTCGGCGGCTTCACCTCGGACGCGATCGTCGCCGGGCTCGAGCGTCGCCCACCCGGTGTGTCCGACCCCTCGGACGTGCTCGGGCGTCACCCGGCCCTCGGGCAGCGCTTCTCGGCGCGCCAGCCCGAGCGGGCCCACCTCTACCAGTCCCTCGGCCGGATGGGCACCGCGGACCCTGCGGTCGTCC
>JAJZJT010000280.1 GCA_021809995.1 Actinomycetes bacterium | reverse complement strand
CGATCTTGTGGGTCGACCTCACCAGTCGTCTGGTCATCTTCGGGCACCGGGAGCCCGGCGAGGCGTCGCAGGTGGCGGTGGGACTCGTCGTCGAGTCGCAGCGTCCGGGCGATGGCGTCGATCACCTGGATGCTCGGCGTCCCGGGTTGGCCCTGTTCGAGGCGCGTGTACCAGGTGAGGCTGACGCCGGCTGCTGCAGCGACCTCTTCTCGGCGAAGCCCTGGGGTGTTGCGCCGTAGCGGGTAGGAGTCGAGGCCGAGGTCTTCAGGGTGCAGGTCCGCCCGCCGGGCGCGCAGGAACTCGGCCAGCTCGGCCCGCCGTTCGGCGGCGGGGTCGGACTCTGCGGTCCGCATGCGAGGAAGCCTATCGCTCGCCTGGCACTGCCAGGACGAAGACCCCTGCGCCTATCACTGCGAGGACTAGCACTGCCAGGACTACGAGTGACAGGACCAGGCGAAGCGACCGGCCGCGGGTTTACGGTCAGGTTGGGCCGGTGTCACCGTGCGCCGAAGAGTCGTCCCCGGCGAGCGTGTCTCGGGTTGCTTCCGCCAGCGGCGGTGCACCGGCTCCGCGTCGAGGACGGTTCGGGTCACGTGAAGGCGATCACATGAAGGAGAGCTCCACAAGCAAGGGCCGGGCCTCAAGGATCATCACGACGCGCGCCCGAGTGGCTGGGGGAGAGCCCGGGGCACAGCGACACAGCCTGACGGTGCGTCGGAGTCGCTGGTGGCGGGCGGCCGGGGTCGTTGCCTGTCTTGTCGTCGCCGGGTCGGTGCTGGCGGCCTGTGGCGGTGGGTCCCGCTCGGCGTCATCCTCCACGACGGATCGACCGGCTTCGTCACCGGCGCCGTCCAGCTCGACTGCACAGAGCGCGACGACATCGGCCACTGCTGCAGCCGTGCTTGCCGCCTACCGCGCCGGCTGGGCAGCCTTCGAACGGGCCCTCGCAACAGCGAACCCCGAGGATCCCGCGCTTGCGGCCACCATGGTCGATCCGCAATTGCAGCGGGTGAAGGCGAACCTGCTTGCCGACCAGCGCCAGGGGATGGTCGGGCGGGGGACGACGACGTTGCACCCGAAGATCACCGCGCTCTCGGCGACCTCGGCGACGGTGGTCGACTGCGCGTACAGCCAAGCGGAGCTGGTCTATGCATCGACCGGCAAGCCAGTGCCACCAGTCACGCCGCCCGAGAACGACGGGGTGAGCGCGACCTTGGTGCTGTCGGGCGGGAAGTGGAAGGTCTACAAGCAGATCGTGACGGACGGGAAATGCGCGCCCGGGTCCTGATGCTCGGCCTTGCACTCGCCGCTGCGGGAATGTCGGTGATGGTCGGTGCCTCGCCGGCATGGGCGAACGACCCGAACGGCCAGTACGGATGGACCTCAGCCCAGGCTTCCGGCGGCACGCTGACGGTCGAGGCAGGCCACACCTACTGGACCCCGCCCGCGGACAGCTCGTGGACGAGCGGCGCGCAGAGCACGCCGCCGTCGGGCAAGCCCAACCCGAACCAGCCCTACGGCTGCACCTATGGCGCGGGCGGTGCGTCTGCGACCGCGGCGCTCGGGATCGGCGGGCCCGAGCCGGGCCAGTGGGTGTTCCCCGACTGCCGGGGACCCGGGGTGATCGACCCGATGCCGCCGTTCTGGGTGACCGGGGCGGTGCCTGCTGCGGCGACGGTGCAGGTGGATCCGGTGGTGGTCGCCGAGCAGGCCGCGAAGCAGCTCGGGCTCTCCTCTCCCACCATCGAGATGGCCCCGCCGGACGGCTCGGCCCAGCTGGTCGGCCTGGCGTCGTGGCTGTGGATCGACCCCGGCCAGTGGCGGGCGCTGTCTGCATCGGCAAGCGCCGGGCCGGTGACGACGACGGCGACGGCGTCGCCGACCAAGGTGGTCTGGGCCATGGGCGACGGCGCGTCGGTCACCTGTGACGGCCCGGGCACGCCCTACAGCCCCGCAGATCCCGGCGCCACGACGGACTGCTCGTACACCTGGCCGGAACCGGGCTCGTTTTCGGTGACCGCCACGATCTTCTGGTCGGTCACCTGGTCGGCTGTCGGCGCGTCGGGCGGCGGGAGCCTCGGCGTCCAGGCCGGCCCTCCGGCAAGGGTCCCCGTCACGGTGACCGAGTCCCAGGCGGTCAACACCCCAGCTTCAGGGAGCGACTGAGAGAGGCACGTCATGGCACAGGTGGCGACGCCAGCCCGGCACAACGGGCAGCGGGCAGTCGAGAGCGGCCGGCCGACCCACGTGCCGGTCCCGGGCCGGCGCCGCCAGCTCCCCCTCGTCGCCGTCGGCGTGCTGCTGGTGGTGGGCTGCGCGCTCGGGTTCGCCGACGCCTCGTTGCACCTCGGGACCCGAGAGGAGGTGCTCGCCGTCGCCCAGCCGGTCGCCGCCGGCCAGGTGCTCACCGCAGCCGACCTGCGGGCGGTCAAGGTATCGACCGGCAGCGGTCTCGCGGTCGTCGCCGTTGGCGCAGAGGGAAGCGTCCTCGGCCGGCGCGCCGCGGTGGCCCTCCTCCCCGGATCGCTGCTCACCGCGGCGGAGGTCGGCTCGGCGCCGGCGGTCGGCGCGGGGTCCGACGTGGTCGCCCTCGGCCTCAAGCCCGGCGCCTACCCGCCCGAACTCGCCCCCGGGGACCGGGTCGAGGTCGTCCCGGTTCCCGGCGCCTCGTCGGGGAGCACCACAGGGTCGGTGGCGGCCGGCAGCCCGGTCAACGCCACGGTGCTCGCGGTCGAGGGCGCCACGGTGGGCTCGGGGGCCCCGACGGTGCTGTCGCTCGAGGTTGCGGCCCGGGACGCCGGCGAGGTGGCTGCCCTTGCCGCGGCCGACCAGGCGTCGGTGGTCGAGATCGGCGCGGGCAGCTGAGATGGGCAGTGTCGTGGCGTTCGGCTCGGTGCGTTCGTGCGCGGTGACGACCCTTGTGCTCGGGTTGGCGGCCACCTGGCCGAGCCGGACTGGCGCACCAGGGCGTCGGGTGCTGGTGGTCGAGGCCGACCCGGCGGGGGCGACGCTGGCGGCGTCGGCGGGGTGGCCGGCCGAGCCGGGGTTCGTCTCGCTCGCCGCGGCGGCACGGCGGGGTGCCGAGCCGTCTCTCGTCTTCGAGCACTGCCAGCACCTTCCTGGTGGCGCGGCGGTCCTCGCCGGTCCGGCGCGCGGCGACCAGGCCAAGAGCGCGCTGGTGATGCTCGCTCCGCTCCTCGGACGGCTCTCCGAGCTCGACGCCGACGTGCTCGTGGACTGCGGCCGCCTGGAGGACACCTCGCCGGTGCTCGGCCTCTTCGAGCGGGCCGCCCAGAGGGACCGGACGGCCCAGAGCGACCGGGAGAGCAGTGCGGTCCTCGTGACCAGGGGGCGCCTCTGCGACCTCCAGGCGGTGGCGTCCTGGCTCGAAGCCCACCCGGCCGGCCCCCGTGCGGGTCTCGTGGTGGTCGGCGACGGCCCGTATCCCGACGCCGAGATCACCGAGGCGCTGGGTCTTCCCGTCCTGGGGCACCTGCCGTGGGACCCGGGGACCCCCGACGCGCTCGTCGCCCTCGGGGCCTCGGACCGCCGGCTGCGCATGGCCCCCCTCGTGCGCGCGGCGCGCACCCTCGCCGAGCGTCTCGCCCACGACGGCTCTTTTGTCGATCCGGTCGACGAGGACGTGGCGCGGACCGAGCAGCCAGTTGCCGGCCGGCGGATCGC
>JAJZJT010000279.1 GCA_021809995.1 Actinomycetes bacterium | reverse complement strand
CGCCCGACGGTGGAGCCGCTCGGGCCCGGGACGCGCCGCCCGACCGTGGGCGACCGTTCGCTTGCGGCGCCGCCGTCGCTGCCCTGGCCCGGGGATCGTCCCCTCGACGTCCTCTTCGACCGGCGAGGTGCGAGCGCTCATCTCTCCGTAGCGTACAGACCCCGTGCCCGGATGCAACGCATGACGGGCTCGGGGACCAGGTCTCCGACGGGCTCGCCGGCCTCGAGGCGCGCCCGCACCTCGGTGCTCGAGACGTCCGGGGGAGCGACGGGGACGACCACGGCCCGCCACCCCGACGGCGCCGGCGCCAACGGGGAGCCCGGGCGGTCGACGACGGCGAGGGTGACGAGCTCCCGCAGGCGTGGCTCGTCGTGCCAGGTGGAGAGCTCGGGCACCACGTCGGCGCCCACGACGAGCGTCACCTCGCAACCGTGCTCCTCGGCGAGGACCTCCTCGACGGTGTCGACCGTGTACGAAGGCCCGCCACGGTCGATCTCCCGGCGGCACGGGACGAGCCCCGGCCATCCGGCGGTGGCCACCTCGACCATGGCGAAGCGGTCCTCGGCCGGGGTGACCGGGCCCCGGGCGACCTTCTGCCACGGCTCGTTGGCCACGACCAGGAGGACCCGCTCGAGCGCGAGGGCGCGGCGCACGGCCTGGGCCACCTCGAGGTGGCCGCGGTGGACGGGGTCGAAGGTGCCGCCGAAGAGGCCGAGCCGCGTGCCCCCGGGCACGGCGCCTCAGGTCCCGGCCAGGGCGGCGACGACGGGGGCGAACGCCTCCATCTCGGCCTCGTGGACGACGACGTAGGAGAACCCGAACCGGCGCCGGCGCTCCTCGAGCGTCGCGACGATCTCCTCGACGGTGCCGACGAGGGCGACGGGCGAGCGGGCCACGACCGCGGGGTCGAACGAGAACAGCTCGGCCAGCCCGGCGATCGCGGCCTCGCGGTCGTCGACCACCTGGACGAGGAAGGTGAGGCACTGCAGCTCGAGCTCGTCGGCCCGGTCCCCGGCCGCCTCCCGCACCCAGGCCACGCGCTCGTCGTAGTGCTCGGCGGTCGTCGTGGCGACGACCTCCGGCCCGACGGCACCGGCGGCGAGGGAGGGGTTGACCCCCACGATGTCGGCGCACCGGGCGGCGAGGGACAGCACCCGTCGCCCGCCCCCGCCCACGATGATCGGCGGGTGCGGTCGCTGGACGGGGCGAGGCGTCCCGGTGAGGCCCGTGATCCGGTAGTGCGCGCCCGAGAACGTCACCGGCTCGCCCGACCAGAGCGCCGTGATCACCTCGAGGCTCTCGGCCATCCGGGCGATGCGGGTCGCCGGGGGGTCGAGGACGATCCCCGACGCCTCGTAGTCGCTCGTCATCCACCCCGCACCGAGCCCCACCTCGAGGCGTCCGCCCGAGAGCACGTCGAGCGTGGCCAGCTCCTTGGCCACCACGACCGGGTGCCGGTAGTCGTTGCCGAGGACGAGCGCCCCCACCCGAAGGGTGGAGGTGGCCTCGGCGGCGACCGTGAGGGCGACGAGGGGACCGAACTGGTCGTCGAAGTGGTCGGGGACGAACAGGGTCGAGTACCCGAGCGCCTCGGCGTCGCGGGCGACCCGCCGCCATTCGGCGGCGCCGGCGGCGCTGGACAGCTGGAGGCCGAAGCGGAAGGGGTGCGCCATGGCACGAGCCTAGGACGCCAGGTCGTACGCTGGAGCCGTGCCCGACGTCGAGCTGTCCCCGCCCCCCTGGGCTCCCGGTTCGTGGCGGGAGCGCCCGGCCGCCCAGCAGCCCGAGTGGCCCGACCCGGTGGCGCTGAAGGTCGTCCACGCCCGCCTCGCCGCCCTTCCCCCGCTCGTCTTCGCCGGCGAGGCCCGGGCCCTCACCGCCGCCCTCAGCGAGGCGGCGGCCGGTCGGGCGTTCCTGCTACAGGCAGGCGACTGTGCCGAGTCGTTCACAGAGTTCACCGCCGACAGCATCCGCGACAAGCTCAAGGTCATCCTCCAGATGGCCGTGGTGCTCACCTATGGGTCGGGGGTCCCCGTGGTCAAGGTCGGCCGCATCGCCGGCCAGTTCGCCAAGCCCCGCTCGTCGCCCACCGAGCGAGTGGGCGACCTCGTCCTCGACTCGTTCCGGGGCCACATGGTCAACGACGACGCGCCCGTGGCCGCCGCCCGGGTCCCCGACCCCGAGCGTCTCGTGGCCGCCTACCACCAGTCGGTCGCCACGCTCAACCTCCTGCGCGCCTTCACCAAGGGCGGGTTCGCCGACCTCACCCAGGTGCACGCCTGGAACCAGGCCTTCGTGGCGTCCTCGACCGAGGGCAGGCGGTTCGAGGGCATCGCCGAGGGCATCGACCGGGCGCTGCGCTTCATGGCCGCCTGCGGCATCGACCTCTCCGGTGAGCGGACCCTCCACGAGGTGGACTTCTGGACGAGCCACGAGGCCCTCATCCTCGAGTACGAGGAGCCCCTGACCCGCCGTGACTCGCTGTCGGGCCAGTGGTACGACTGCTCGGCCCACATGCTGTGGGTGGGCGAGCGCAGCCGCCAGCTCGACGGTGCCCACTGTGAGTTCCTCTCGGGCATCGAGAACCCAGTCGGCGCCAAGGTGGGGCCGAGCGCCACGCCCGACGACGTCGTGGGCCTGTGCGAGCGCCTGAACCCGGGGCGCGTGCCCGGCCGGCTGACCCTCATCACGCGCTTCGGCGCGTCCGCCGTCGCCGAGCGCCTCCCGGCCCTGCTCGAGGCGGTGCGCGCCGAAGGGCATCCCGTCGTGTGGGCGTGCGACCCCATGCACGGCAACACGATCACCACCGAGGACGGCCGCAAGACACGCCGCTTCGACGACATCCTCGCCGAGGTGAAGGGGTTCTTCGCCGCCCACCGCCAGGTGGGCACCTGGCCAGGTGGCCTCCACGTCGAGCTGACCGGCGACGACGTGACCGAGTGCCTCGGGGGCGTCGAGGAGATCGTCGAGGGTCAGCTCCACGAGCGCTACACGACCACGTGCGACCCCCGCCTCAACGCCCGACAAGGGCTTGACCTGGCCTTCCGCGTCGCCGAGCTCCTGCGGGCGTGAGCCTGCCGGAGGTCCGCCGCCCTCCCCTCGCCGCCCGAGCGGTCGGCTGCCGTGACAGGACCCGCACGGGACGTTGACTCGGCCCGCTCAAGGCACGAGACTCGGCGGCCGATACCGTCCGGTGGACGGCACGGCGCGAACGCCGTCGGGCGAGCCCCGCGGAGCCGACGGCGCAGCGTGTCGTGCCCGAGCCCCTGCCGACGCCTGACCGCACCGGAGCGCCCCTGCCATGAACCTCTCCCGCACCCGCGCCGTGACCCGCATCGTCGTGGCGCTCGCCTGTGTCCTGGGGGTGACCGTTGCGGTGGTGGCAAGCGGCCCGGTCCGCAAGGCGGCGGCCACGCCGCTCGTGCCCGCGTACTGGCTCGTCGCCTCCGACGGGGGGATCTTCGCCTTCGGGGGCGCGCCGTTCTACGGCTCGATGGGCGGCCATCCCCTGAACAAGCCGATCGTCGGCATGGCGGCGACCCCCGACGAGGGCGGCTACTGGGAGGTGGCGAGCGACGGCGGGATCTTCTCCTTCGGGGACGCCCAGTTCTACGGCTCCATGGGCGGCCATCCCCTGAACAAGCCGATCGTCGGCATGGCGGCCGTGCCCGGGGGCGGCGGGTACTGGGAGGTGGCGAGCGA
>JAJZJT010000011.1 GCA_021809995.1 Actinomycetes bacterium | reverse complement strand
GGGGGTCCGTCGTAGGCGAGGCGCAGCACCCGCCGTACCGCCCCCGCCTCCGGTCCCGGCACGGGAGCGACGGCCCCGGGCCCGCCGCCGGCAGTCGGCGCGCTGCCCACCGGCCCGCCGCCGGCAGGGCGTGGTGTCACACCAGTTCGATGCGGGCCATCGGGGCCTTGTCGCCCTGGCGCGGCCCGAGCTTCAGGATGCGGGTGTACCCACCCGGCCGGTCCGCGTAGCGCGGCCCGATCTCCTCGAAGAGCTTGTGGGCCATGTCCTTGTCGCGGATGAGGGCGACGACGTTGCGCTGATGGGCCACGCCACCCTTGCGGGCGGCCGTGATGACCTTCTCGGCGACCGGGCGGAGCGCCTTGGCCTTTGCCTCGGTCGTGACCAGGTACTCGGCGGCGATCAGCGACGCCACCAAGTTGCCCATCATCGCCTTCTGGTGGGCGGCGTCGCCGCCGAAACGACGGCCCTTCTTCGGGGTCCCGAGCATGGTGCGACCTCAGTCCTTCGTCTTGAGCGAGAGGCCGCGCTCGTCGAGCTTCTGGATGACCTCGTCGAGCGACTTCTGGCCGAAGTTGGTGATGTTGAGGAGGTCGTCGAGGGTGCGCTCGACGAGTTGGCCGATCGTGTTGATCTGGGCCCGCTTGAGGCAGTTCCGGGGCCGCTCCGAGAGGTCGAGCTCCTCGATCCTGAGGTCGAGGTCGGGCGAGCCGGTGCCCACCGTGGAGACCTCGCCGAGCTCGAGGCCCTGGGGCTCGTCCTCGAGGTCGGCCACGAGGCCCACGAGCGTCCGGAGGGTGTCGCCGGCCGAGGCGAGCGCCTCGCGGGGGGTGAGGGACCCGTCGGTCTCGATGTCGAGCACCAGCCGGTCGAAGTCGGTGGACTGCTCGACCCGCACCGGCTCGACGGTGAACGTCACCCGGCGGATCGGCGAGAAGATGGCGTCGACCGGGATGACCCCGATGGTGGTCGAGCGGGTGGACTTGTCGGCCGACAGATAGCCGCGGCCGCGCTCGACGGTCACGTCCGCAGCCAGTCGTCCGGTGTCGTTCAAGGTGGCGAGGTGCTGGGCGGGATCGAGCACCTCGACCTCGGCCGTCACCTGCAGGTCGCCTGCGGTCACCTCGCCGGGGCCGCGCTTGTCGACCCGCACCGTCACCGGCTCGTCGCTGTGGACCCTGAGGAGCAGGTCCTTCAAGTTGAGGATGAGATCGGTCACGTCCTCCTTCACCCCCGGAAGGGTGGTGAACTCGTGGAGGGCGTCGTCGAAGCGGACCTGGGTGACCGCTGCGCCCGGAATGGACGACAGGAGCGTGCGGCGCAGCGAGTTCCCCAGGGTGTGCCCGAAGCCGGGGTCGAGGGGCCCGACGGCGAACCGCTGGCGGTTGTCGTGCTCCTCGCCGATGGCTTCGACGGTCGGTCGCTGGATGATCAGCATGCGGATGGCTCCTCGGCAGTGGTCGTGCGCGTGTCGGTGGTCGGTCGGTGCCGGGCCGGCGGGGCGGCGGTGCCTCCCCGCCCCGGCGGAGCGGTCACTTGGAGTAGAGCTCCACGATGAGCTGCTCCTGGACGGGCTCGTCGATGTGCTCCCGGAGCGGGAGCGAGAACACGGTGACCGAGAAGCGGTCTCCCTCCGCGCTGAGCCACGCGGGCAGGGCCCGGTCCAAGGTGTCCATGTTGCGGCGCACGTGGAAGATCTCCCGCGACGACGGCTTCAGGGTCACCACGTCTCCCTGGCGGACCCGGTAGCTCGGGATCGTCACCCGCTTCCCGTTGACCGACACGTGCCCGTGGCGGACCAGCTGGCGCGCCTGGGAACGGCTCGCGCCCCACCCGGCTCGGAAGGCGACGTTGTCGAGGCGCAGCTCGAGCATGCGCAGGAGGTTCTCGCCGGTGATGCCCGGAGCCCGGCTGGCCTCCACGTAGAGGTTGTGGAACTGGCGCTCGAGCAGGCCGTAGATGCGGCGAGCCTTCTGCTTTTCGCGCAGCTGGCCCAGGTACTCGGAGCCCTGGCGCATGCGGTCGCGACCGTGCTCGCCCGGCGGGTAGGCGCGGCTGTGGCGGTCGGTGACCGCCTCGGAGACGGGGCACTTCATCGAGTAGCAGCGCTCGCCCTTCAAGAAGAGCTTGGTGCGCTCCCGGCGGCAGAGCCGGCAGACGGGTCCGGTGTAGCGGGCCATGTGGTTTCCTGCGCTCCCTTCGTTCCCTCAGACCCGCCGGCGCTTCTTCGGACGGCAGCCGTTGTGCGGGATGGGGGTGACATCTTTGATGCCGGCCACTTCGATACCGGCGGCGGCCAGCGAGCGGATGGCGGTCTCACGCCCCGAGCCCGGGCCCCGGACGAGGACGTCGACCCGGCGGACGCCGTGCTCCATCGCCCGCTTGGCGCACTGCTCGGCCGCCAGCTGGGCGGCGAAGGGGGTCGACTTGCGCGAGCCCTTGAACCCCACGTTCCCGGCGGACGCCCAGGCGAGGACGTTCCCCTCGGGGTCCGAGATGGAGACGATCGTGTTGTTGAACGAGCTCTTGATGTGGGCCACGCCGTAGGCGACGTTCTTGCGCTCGCGCTTGCGAGGCCGGCGGGCGCCGCCGGGGGACTTGGTGGGCTTGGCCATTACTTGCGGACCTTCTTCTTGCCGGCGACCGTCTTCTTCGGCCCCTTGCGGGTACGGGCGTTCGTGTGGGTGCGCTGCCCGTGCACGGGCAGGCCCTTGCGGTGTCGGATGCCCTGGTAGCAGCCGATCTCCATCTTGCGCTTGATGTCCTGGGAGACGTCGCGCCGCAGGTCGCCCTCGACCTGCAGGTTGGCGTCGATGTAGGCCCGCAGCCGCGAGACCTCCTCGTCGGTGAGGTCGCGCACCCGCGTGTCGGGGCTCGTCCCGGTGGCCACGCAGATCTGCTGCGAGGTCGTCCGGCCGATGCCGTAGATGTAGGTCAGGGAGATCTCCAACCGCTTTTCGCGGGGGATGTCCACGCCGGCGATGCGGGCCACGCTGTCCTTCCTTCTCCTCGTCCGTCAGTCGGTTCCGGCCCGGCGCCGCCTCGGGCGCCCGGCCGGTGCCTCAGCCCTGCCGTTGCTTGTGGCGGGGGTTGTCGCAGATCACCATGACCCGTCGGTGGCGACGGATCACCTTGCACTTCTCGCACATGGGCTTGACGCTCGGTCGCACCTTCATGTCGTCGTCCTCGTCTCGTCGTCGCCACCGCCCCGGGGCGCCGGGCGTCTGCCCGGCCACCCGGCCGAGCCGGCGGCGTCCCTTCGTGGTCGGCCTCGTCGCGCACCCGTCGGGGTGCGCCTCACTTGTAGCGGTAGGTGATGCGCCCGCGCCCCAGGTCGTACGGCGTGATCTCGACCTGGACCTTGTCCCCCGGCAGGATGCGGATGCGGTGCATCCGCATCTTCCCCGAGCTGTGGGCCAAGACCTTGTGCCCGTTCTCGAGCTCCACCCGGAACATGGCGTTGGGGAGCGGCTCGACGACCGTCCCTTCGAGCACGATGGCGTCTTCCTTGGGCTTGGGCAGGTGAATCTCCTCGCTACACTGTCACGTTCGTCCCCGGGACTGCTCCGGCGAGCCGTCCCCTCCGGTCGCTGCACAGCATCCTCGCTGCACAGCGTCCGTGGGCCCGCTCGGGCCGGGGACGGCTCCGTCGCGGTACCGCTCAGTCGGCGGCTCCACCTCGTCCGGCACGGTGTCCGGCAGGGCGGGGCGGGCCCGCCGCCGCACGCCGCCGGTGAGCCGAAGGGACATTCTAGCCCGTTCGTGCCGAATTGCCAGTTCGCCACTGCCCCGCCGGACCGGTACCGCCGATCGGAGCCCACCGGACCCGCGGAGGACGTGCCAGCACGCCCGCTGTCGGGCATGTCAGGGCACGGTGAAGACCTCGGGCCCCTCCTCCGTGACGGCGATGGTGTGCTCGAAGTGGGCCGACAGCTCCCCGTCGGCGGTGACCACGCCCCAGCCGTCGTCGAGCAGGATGGTCTCGGGACCCCCGGCGTTCACCATGGGCTCGACGGCGAAGACCATCCCCGGCTTGAGCAGGGGCCCCGCCACCCCCGGCCAGTAGTTGGGGACCTGGGGCTCCTCGTGCATCGCCGTGCCGATGGCATGCCCCACGTACTCGCGCACGACCGAGAAGCCGGCAGCTTCGGCCACCTGCTGGACTGCCCGCCCGACCTCGTGGAGCCGGTTCCCCGGCCGCAGCTGCTCGATGCCCGCCCCCAGGCTGGCCTCGGTGACCTCCATCAGGCGCCGGGCCTCAGGGGAGACCTCGCCGACGCCCGTCGTGTAGGCCGCGTCCCCGTGGTACCCCTCGATGATCGCTCCGCAGTCGATCGAGACGATGTCCCCCTCGACGAGGACGACCGACTCGGAGGGGATGCCGTGGACGATCATCGAGTTGGGCGACGTGCAGATGACGGCGGGGAAACCGTGGTAGTTGAGGAAGTTCGACCGGGCGCCCCGCCGCTCGAGCACCTCGCGGGCCACGCGGTCGATCGCCGCCGTGGTCACCCCGGGGCGGATCACCCGGCGGGTCTCCTCGTGCATCTCGGCCACCACGCGCCCGGCCCGCCGCATCTTGGCCAGCTCGTCGGCGTTGCGCCTCACGCCCGGCCCTTTCGTCGGCGGCGCGCTTCGATCGCCTTGACGATGCGGCGGGTGACCGCGTCGGGCGTCCCGGTCCCCGACACCGAGGCCAGCAGGTCCCGGCTGCGGTACCAGTCGATGAGGGGCGCGGTCTGGCGCTCGTAGAGCTCGAGGCGACGGGCGATGGCCTCCTCGCGGTCGTCCTCGCGCTGGACGACCTCGCCACCGCAGATGTCGCACGTCCAGTTGACCTTGGGAGGCTGGGACGTCGAGTAGTTGGCGCCGCAGTCGGTGCACACCCGCCGGGCGGCCAGGCGCCGGAGCACCTGGGCGGTCGGCACCTCGATGTCGACAGCCAGGTCGAGGTGGGCGGGGGCGAGGATCTCCGCCAGCTGCTCGGCCTGCTCGACGGTGCGGGGGCACCCGTCGAGCACGAAGCCCCGGGCCCGCACGTCGCTCTCCCCGAGCCGCTCGGCCACCATCTCCATGATGAGGTCGTCACCGAGGAGCTCCCCGCGGTCCATGACCTCCTTGGCCTTGCGCCCGAGTGGGGTGCCCTGCTTGACGGCAGCGCGCAGCATGTCCCCCGTCGAGACGTGCGGGACCACGTAGTGGTGCGAGAGGTGCACGCACTGCGTCCCCTTTCCTGCCCCCTGCTTGCCGAGGACGACGAGCCTTGCGCCGGGTACCACCTACTTGAGGAAGCCCTCGTAGTTCCGCATCATCAGCTGGCTGTCGATCTGCTTCATCGTCTCGAGGGCCACGCCGACGGCGATGAGGAGGGTCGTGCCGTAGAACGGGTAGCTGGTGATGTTCCACGCCGCCATCAGCAGCGAGGGCACCACGGCGACGGCGCCGAGGAAGAGCGCGCCAGGCCAGGTGATCCGGTTCAGGATGTGCGACAGGTGCCGCTCGGTCGGGTTGCCCGGACGGATGCCCGGGATGTAGCCGCCCTGCTTGCGGATGATGTCAGCCTGCTGGTGGGGGTCGAAGGCCACGTAGACGTAGAAGAAGGTGAAGAGGAGGATGAACAGGAAGTAGGTGAGGATGTAGAAGAGGCTCGTCGGCGTGACGTTGTGGTTCACCCAGTTCCGGAAGCCCGCCGACGGGACGATGTTCGAGAGCAGCACGGGGATGTACAGCACCGAGCTGGCGAAGATGATCGGGATGACGCCCGCCTGGTTCACCTTGAGCGGGATGTAGGAGCTCGAGCCGCCGTACATCTTCCGCCCGACCACGCGCTTGGCGAAGGTCACGGGGATCCGCCGCTGCCCTTGGTCGACGAAGATGATGAAGACCAGGAGGACGAGCGACACGAGGATGATCACCGCGAACTTGAGCCGCCCGCCGACCTGCAGGACGGTGTTCAAGCCCGTGGGGATGCCCGCCACCACGTTGGCGAAGATCAGGATCGACATGCCCTGCCCGATGCCCCGCTGCGTGATCAGCTCGCCGAGCCACATGACGAAGGCGGTCCCCGCCGTCAGGGTGAGGACGATGAACGCGGCCCGCCAGATCGAGTAGTGGAGGATCAGGTCGATGTTGGTCGACGAGCCGACCAGCCCGCCACCGCCCTTGTGGAAGAGGTAGACGAGGCCCGTCGACTGCATGAGCGCCAGGGCGACGGTCAGGTAGCGGGTGGTCTGGGTCAGCTTCTTCTGCCCGATGGCACCCTGGTCGCGCCACTCCTCGAGCTTGGGGATGACGGTGGCGAGCAGCTGGATGATGATGCTCGAGGTGATGTAGGGCATGATGCCCAGCCCGAACACCGCCATCCGGGTGAGCGCCCCTCCCGAGAAGAGGTTGAGGAAGCCGAGCACCCCGGACGACTTGGCCGCCGCCGCCAGCTGCTGGATCTTCGCGAAGTCGACGTAGGGGGCCGGCACATTGGCCCCGAACTGGTAGATGGCGATGACCGTCAGCGTGAAGAGGACCTTCTTGCGGAGGTCCGGGATGCGGAAGATGTTGGCCAGACTGGTGAGCATCGTCGCTCCTCGATGCGGGCAGGTCGCCCGATGCTACCGGTTGGTGAGGGCGTTGCCCCGAGCGGGAGGACGGCCGTTGCCGAACGGGAGCGGGGCACGGGTGACCGAGCCGCCGGCCGCGGCGATGGCCGCCTCGGCCGACTTTGAGAAGGCGTGGGCCTCGACGCGCACCGACCGCGTGAGGCTTCCGTCTCCGAGCACCTTCACGAGGGCGCCCTTGCGCACCAGGCCAGCCGCCACCAGGCCGGCGACGTCGACGGCGTCGGAGCCGAGCGCCTCGAGGTCGTCGAGGTTCACCGGCGTGTACTCGACGCGGAACGGGTTCGAGAAGCCCCGCAGCTTGGGGATGCGCTGCATGAGGGGCAGCTGGCCGCCCTCGAAGCCGAGCGGGATGGTGTCACGAGCACCTTGGCCCTTGGTGCCGCGCCCTGCCGTCTTGCCGCCCTTGCCCCCGATGCCGCGACCGACGCGCTTGCGCGCCTTCGTCGACCCGGCCGGCGGTCGCAGTTCGTGCACCTTCATGTCAACCTCTCTCGTCCTCGACCGGCGCCACCTCGACGAGGTGGACGACGCGGGCCAGCATGCCCCGGATCTCGGGCCGGTCGGGGAGCTCGTTCACCTTGCCGATCCCCCGCAGGCCCAGCGCCCGCAGGGTACCGCGGTGCTTCGGCTTGACGCCGATGGCCGAGCGCACCTGCGTCACGACCAGTCGCCGCTCGCCGGTGGGACCGTCCGCCATCTCACCCCACCTCCGTGAACAGGTCGCCCTGGCGGCGCCGCTCGCGGTACGCCCGCAGCACGCCGCCGGGGATGATCTCGTCGGCCTCCTTGCCCCGCAGGGCAGCGACCTCGTCCGGGCGCTTGAGCGCTCGCAGGCCGGCCAGCGTGGCGTGGGCCACGTTGATGCCGTTGGACGAGCCGAGCGACTTGGCCAGGATGTCGCGGATGCCGGCCATCTCGAGGATGGCGCGCGCCGCCCCGCCGGCGATGACCCCCGTGCCCGGGGCGGCCGGCTTGAGCAGGACCCGCCCGGCGCCGCTCTGGCCGATCACCGGGTGGGTGATCGTGGAACCGGCGAGCGGCACCTCGAAGACGTTCTTCCTCGCCTCCTCGATGCCCTTTTGCACTGCGAGCCCCGCCTCCTTGGCCTTGCCGTAGCCGAGGCCGACGCGGCCGTTGCCGTCACCCACCACCATCAAGGCGGCGAAGCTGAAGCGGCGCCCGCCCTTGACCACCTTGGAGACCCGGTTCACCCGGATCGTCCGCTCCTCGAATTGCAGGTCGGTCATCGCTCAGAACTCCAGTCCCTCGGCACGCGCGGCGTCGGCGAGCGCCGCCACGCGCCCGTGGTAGGCGAACCCGCCACGGTCGAACACGACGGCGGTGATCCCCGCCTCCTTGGCCCGGCGGGCCACCAGCGCGCCCACGGCCCGGGCCGCTTCGACGTTGCCCCCCGACGTGCCCCGCAACGGCGGCTCGACGGTCGAGGCGGCAGCGAGCGTGCGCCCGGCGTCGTCGTCGATGACCTGGGCGGTGATGTGCTTGTTCGAGCGGAACACCGCCAGCCGGGGGCGGGCCGCCGTGCCGACGATGCGGCGGCGGACCCGGGCGTGCCGGCGGCGACGCAGCTCGAGCTTGTGGTCGGTCGTGCGTCCCATCACTTCGCTGCCTTCCCGGCCTTGCGCAGCACGCGCTCGCCCGCGTAGCGGACCCCCTTGCCCTTGTAGGGCTCGGGCTTGCGGATCTTGCGGATGTCGGCCGCCACCTGGCCGACCTTCTCCTTGTCGATGCCCCTGACCACGATGCGCGTGGGAGTCGGCACCTCGAAGGAGACCCCGTCGGGGGCGTCCACGAAGACCGGGTGGGAGAAGCCGAGGGCGAGCTCGAGCGACGAGGGCCCCTTCGGCACGGCCCGGTAGCCCACACCGACGATCTCGAGCTCCTTCGAGAACCCCTCGGTCACCCCCGTGACCATGTTGGCCACGAGGCTCCGGGTGAGCCCGTGAAGGGCGCGGCTCTGCCTCTGGTCGTCGGGTCGCTCGACCACCACGACGTCGGCCTCTGCCCGCACGGTGATGGCACCGGGGACCGAGCGCGCCAGCTCGCCCTGTGGGCCCTTCACCGTGACCGTATTGCCGTCGCCCACCGTCACCGACACCCCCGAGGGGATGGCGATCGGGGCGCGTCCGATCCTCGACATCAGCTCCTCACTCCCTGTGCGTCCGGGGCGGTGGCCTGTGCGTCCGGGGCGGCCGACAGCTCACCAGACATAGCAGAGCACCTCGCCGCCGATGCGGCGCTTGCGCGCCTCGCGGTCGGTCATCAGGCCCTTCGACGTCGACACGACGGCGACGCCCATCCCGCCGAGGACCCGGGGCAGCCTGTCGGCCTGGGCATAGATGCGCAGGCCCGGCTTGGACACCCGCTTGATCCCCGAGATGGTCCGCGTGCGGTCGGGCGAGTACTTCATGGTGATCTCGAGCGTCTTGCCCGGCTTGCCCGCCTCCTCGTTGACCGAGTACCCGGAGATGTAGCCCTCCTCGACGAGGATGGCGGCCAGCGACTCCTTCAGCTTCGACCCGGGCATGCGCACGGTGTCGAAGTGCGCCGTGTTGGCGTTGCGGATGCGAGTCAGCATGTCGGCGATGGGGTCGGACATGGTCATCGGTCGTCGCCTCCTCTCACCAGCTGGCCTTCGTCACGCCGGGGATCTCACCGGCGTGGACCATCACCCGCAGGCAGATGCGGCACAGGCCGAACTTGCGGTAGACGGCCTTGGGCCGCCCGCACCTCCGGCACCGTGTGTAGCCGCGCACCTTGAACTTGGGCGTGTGCTTCTGCTTCTCGATCAGCGCCTTCTTCGCCATGGGGTTACTGGTTCTCCTGTCGGAAGGGGAAGCCGAAGGCGGCCAGGAAGGCCCGCCCCTCGGCGTCGGTCCGTGCGGTGGTGGCGATCGTGATGTCCATGCCCCGGGTCGTGTCGATCGAGTCGTAGTCGATCTCGGGGAAGATGAGCTGCTCGGCCACCCCGAAGGTGTAGTTGCCGTGGCCGTCGAACGAACGCGGCGACAGCCCACGGAAGTCGCGGATGCGGGGGATGGCCATCGACAGCAGCCGGTCGAGGAACTCCCACGCCCGGTCGCCCCGCAGGGTGACCTTGGCCCCGATCTCCTGGCCCTCGCGCAGCTTGAAGCCGGCGATGGACTTCTTGGCCCGGGTCACCACGGGCTTCTGGCCCGCGATGACCTCGAGGTCGCGCAGGGCGCCCTCGATCAACGACCGCTGCTGGGTGGCCCGCCCGGCCCCCACGTTCAGCACGATCTTGTCGAGGCGCGGCACCTCCATCACGTTGGCGAGCCCCAGCGACTGGCGCAGCTGCTCGCGCACCACGGTGTCGTAGCGGATCTTCAGCCTTGGCCTCGTGGCCGTCTCCGTCGTCGTCACAGGTCCGCTCCGCACTTCCGGCAGACGCGCAGCTTGCGCCCCTGCTCGTCCGTCCTCATCCCGATGCGGGTCGGTCCGCACGAGCCGCACACGATGGCCACCGACGACACCGAGATCGGCATGAACTTGTCGATCACCCCGCCCTGCATGGTCGCCCGGGTCGGCTTGGCGTGCCGCTTGGCCACGTGGACGCCCTCGACGATGACCCGGCCCTTCGCCGGCAGCGCCCGGACGACCTCGGCCTGCTTGCCGCGGTCCTTGCCTGTCATCACCTGGACCTTGTCACCCTTGCGGATCCGCATTCAGAGCACCTCCGGCGCCAGGGAAACGATGCGCATGAAGCGCTTGTCGCGCAGCTCGCGGCCGACCGGGCCGAAGATGCGGGTCCCACGCGGCTGCTGCTGGTCGTTGATGAGCACGGCGGCGTTCTCATCGAAGCGGATGTAGCTGCCGTCGGGCCGGCGCTTCTCCTTCTTCGTGCGGACGACGACGCACTTGACGACGTCGCCCTTCTTCACCGCAGCTCCGGGAATGGCGTCCTTGACCGTGGCCACGAAGACGTCGCCGATCGACGCGTAGCGCCGGCGCGAGCCGCCGAGCACCTTGATGCAGAGCACCTCGCGGGCACCGGAATTGTCGGCGACCTTGAGGCGCGACTCCTGCTGGATCATCGTGCACGCTCCACGATCTCGGTCAGCCGCCACCGCTTCAGCTTGGAGAGCGGGCGGGTCTCGGCCACCCGCACCCGGTCGCCGACCTTCGCAGCGTTGTCGGCGTCGTGGACGTAGAGCCGCTTGGTCCGCTGGACCGTCTTGCCGTAGCGGGGGTGGCGCACCCGCTCGACGACGGCCACCACGACCGTGGACTCCATGCGGTCGGACACGACGAGGCCCTCGCGCACCTTGCGCCTGTTGGCCCGGCCGGCCGCGTCGGGAGCGATCTGCTCGTCGGACATCAGGCCTCCTCGTCCTCGTCGGGGCTCGTCGCGTCCCCGGGTGCGTCGCCGGACGCGACCGGCTCGCCGGCGCCTCCTGCCTCCGGCTCCCCTGCCTCCGGCTCCCCTGCCTCCGGCTCCCCTGCCTCCGGCTCCCCTGCCTCCGGCTCCCCTGCCTCCGGCTCCCCTGCCTCCGGCTCCTCGGCGGCAGCCTCGGCGGCAGCACGGCGCTCGGCCGCCGGGGTGCGCGTCCGCCCGGCTGCCTCGTCCGCGGCCCGCTCGCGGGCGGCGGCCCGGTGGCCCGGCAGCTCCTCCAGGGCGAGGCCCTCGGCCTCGGCGATCTCGCGGGCGCGCAGCTCACCCAGCATGCGGGCGATGTCGCGGCGCACGTGCCCGAGGCGGGCGTGATTGTCGAGCTGGCCGGTCGCCAGCTGGAACCGCAGGTTGAAGAGCTCCTTGCGGCTCTCGTCGAGCCGGGTGACCAGCTCGGCGCCGTCGAGCTCGGCGATCTCGGACGCGCGCGCCATCAGATCTCCACCTCCGGGGCACCGTGCGTGCCCGGGCGCACGACGAAGCGCGCCTTGAAGGGCAGCTTCTGGATGGCTCGCTCCATGGCCTCCTTGGCCAGCTGGTGGTCGACACCGGCCAGCTCGAACAGGACGCGCCCGGGCTTCACGACAGCCACCCAAAGCTCGGGGTTGCCCTTCCCCGAGCCCATCCGGGTCTCGGCCGGCTTCTTCGTCACCGGCCGATCGGGGAACACCCGGATCCAGACCTTCCCGCCGCGTCGGACGTGTCGGGTCATGGCGATCCGGGAGGCCTCGATCTGGCGGGCGGTGAGCCAGCCGGGCTCGAGGGCCTGGATGCCGAAGTCGCCGAAGGCCACGGTGGTGCCGCCCTTCGCCTGACCGGTCATCCGGCCCCGCTGCTGCTTGCGGTGCTTGACCTTGCGCGGCATCAGCATCTCAGTCCACCTCCTTGCGGAAGTGGGGCGTCTCGTGGTGCTCGCGCGTGCGGCGCTCGATCTCCTCGTCCTCGGACAGGATCCGCTCGAGCTCGTCGGGCTCGCTCGGCGGGGCCACGAGGTCGGCGGCGCTCCGGTCGACCGGCTCCGCGGCACCCACGGCCTCCGTCGGCTCGACGGCACCCACGGCCTCCGTCGGCTCGACGGCACCCACGGCCTCCGTCGGCTCGACGGCACCCACGGCCTCCGCCGGCTCGACGGCTCCGGTCGGCTCGACGGCTCCCACGGCTTCCGCGCTGGCCTCGACGGGCTCGGACGTCGCGGGGGCGCTGCCCGGCGCCCCCAGCTCCGCCCGGCGACGCCCGCCACCGGCGGTGATCAGGCGCCGGGGCTGGCCCGTCCCCTGACCGGAGGTCTCGCCGACGGCCATGGCCGCTTCGCGCGTGATCTTCTCCTCCGAGGAGATCTTGTACGGGAGGATGTCCCCCTTGTAGATCCACACCTTGACGCCGATCCGCCCGAAGGTGGTCCGCGCCTCGCGGAAGCCGTAGTCGACGTCGGCCCGGAGCGTGTGGAGAGGCACGCGACCCTCGCGGTAAGACTCCTTGCGGGCCATCTCGGAGCCGCCGAGACGACCCGAGCACTGCACGCGCACGCCCTGGGCGCCAGCCTTCTGGACCGTCTGGATGGCACGCTTCATCGCCCGCCGGAAGGCAACCCGTCGGGACAGCTGGTCGCAGATGCCCTGGGCGATCAAGGCGGCGTCGAGCTCGGGCTGCTTGATCTCCTGGATGTTGAGCTGGATCCGGTTGGAGAGCCCGGTGATCTCCTCGATCTTCTTCTTCAGGCGATCGGCCTCCGAGCCGCGCCGCCCGATGACGATGCCCGGACGGGCCGTGTGGATGTCGACACGCAGCCGGTCACGGGTGCGCTCCACCTCGATGCGACTGACCGCAGCCGTCTCGAGCTGGGAAGTCAGGTAGTCGCGGATCTTCCAGTCCTCGATGACGCAGTCCTGGTAGTTCCGCTCCTCGAACCAGCGCGACTTCCAGTCGGTGGTCACGCCGAGGCGGAACCCGTAGGGGTTGACCTTCTGGCCCATCTACTCGCCCTTCTCCTCGGCGGACGCCTCGTCCTCGGTGACCGACCCGGCCTCCGCCGGTGCCCCGGCGTCGGCGTTCTCGCCGTCCTCGGCTTCCTCTCCTGCTCCCGCCTCGGCCTCGGCTCCCGCCTCGACGACGGCTTGCTCCTCGCCGGCCTCGGCCGCTGCGTCCGAAGTCGTCCAGTCGACGGACTCCTCGGGGACCTGCTCGGCGGCCCGGGCCACGCGGGCGGTGTCGGCCGCCTCGGCACGCCGACGTCGCGAGCTGGCGACCCGCCGCGACCGCTGGGAGGCCGTAGCGGCCCGCTCGGCGCGGCGGCGCGCGATGCGCTCGTCGGGCATCCTGCTCACGATGATCGTGACGTGGCAGGTTCGCTTGCGGATGCGGGTCGCCCGGCCGCGTGCGCGGGGTCGCCATCGCTTGAGGGTGCCGCCCTCGTCGGCGTAGCACGCCGAGACGAAGAGCTCCTCGGCATCGAGGCCGTCGTTGTGGACCGCGTTGGCGACCGCGGAGGCCAGCACCTTGGCCACGACCCGGGCCGCCTCGCGGTCGGACAGGGCGAGGATCTCCGCCGCCCGGTCCGCGTCCTGGCCGCGGATGAGGTCGAGGACCTGGCGGGCCTTGGTCGCCGACATCCGGCTGTGGCGGAGGACCGCCCGGGTCCCCTCGCGCTCGTTGGTCTTCACGCCGGGCATCAGCGCCGCCCTGCTCGCTCTTGGCCGGCGTGGTACTTGAACGTCCGTGTCGGCGCGAACTCGCCGAGCTTGTGGCCGACCATCGACTCGGTGACGTAGACGGGGACGTGCTTGCGCCCGTCGTGGACGGCGATGGTGTGGCCGACCATGTCGGGGATGATCGTGGAACGGCGCGACCACGTCTTGATCACACGCTTGTCCCCGGCCTCGTTCAACGTGTCGACCTTCTTCAGCAGGTGGTCGTCGACGAACGGCCCCTTCTTCAGGCTGCGCGGCATTGACTGGTTCCCTCTGCTTCCCTACCGGCGGGCGCCGCGCGTGCGGCGCCGGCGGACGATCATGGCGTCGGAGGCCTTGTTGCGGGCACGGGTCCGGCCCTCGGGCTTGCCCCACGGCGACACCGGGTGCCGACCGCCCGAGGACTTGCCCTCGCCACCGCCCAGGGGGTGGTCGACCGGGTTCATGGCCACACCGCGGGTCTGGGGCCGGACGCCCTTCCAACGGTTCCGTCCGGCCTTGCCCACCTTGACGAGCTCGGCCTCGGCGTTGCCCACCACGCCGAGCGTCGCTCGGCAGTCGATGGACACGCGGCGCAGCTCGGTGGAGGGCAGCCGGAGCGTGGCGAAGGCGCCCTCCTTGGCCACGAGCTGCACGCTCATGCCGGCACCCCGGGCGAGCTTGCCGCCCCCACCCGGGCGCAGCTCGACGTTGTGCACGGTCGAGCCCACCGGGATGTACCGCAGCGGGAGGGCGTTGCCCGGCCGGATCTCGGCGCCGTGGCCGGACTGGAGGCGGTCGCCCACCGCCACCTGGGCAGGCGCCAGGATGTAGCGCTTCTCGCCGTCGAGGTAGTGGAGCAGGGCGATGCGAGCGTTGCGGTTGGGGTCGTACTCGATCGAGGCGACCTTGGCCGGCACGCCGTCCTTGTCCCGCTTGAAGTCGATGATCCGGTACTGCTGCTTGTGGCCGCCCCCCCGATGTCGGGACGTCTTGCGGCCGTGCGCGTTCCGGCCGCCCGTGGAGGGCTTGGGCGCGAGGAGGGACTTCTCCGGCCTCGTGGTCGTGATCTCGGCGAAGTCCGAGACGGTCTGGAACCGTCGTCCGGCGCTCGTGGGCTTGCGTGTGCGAAGTGCCATGGTGGTCCTCGGGCTCTCAGCTCTCGAAGAGGTCGATCGAGTCGCCCTCGTGGAGGGTGACGATGGCCCGCTTGGTGTCCGGCCGGTGGCCGACGGTGTTGCTCCGGCGGTTGCGCCGGGTCTTCCCCTTGCGGTTGAGGGTGTTCACGCTGGCCACCCGTACGCCGAAGGCAGTCTCGACGGCGTGGCGGACGTCGACCTTGGTGGCGGCCGGGTCGACGACGAACACGTAGACGTTGTCGTCCATCAGCCCGTAGGACTTCTCCGACACCACGGGCCGGATCAGGACGCTGTGAGGGTCCTTCACGCCTCGCTCCCTTCGCTCGCCCCGCCGCCGGCCGACGGGCCGCCGGGCAGGGTGTCGTCGGTGAAGACCACCCAGTCGTTCACCAGCACGTCGTAGGCGTTGAGCTCCCCCGCCACCAGCGTCTGCACCTGGGGCAGGTTGGCGAAGGACCGGTCGGCCACGGCGTCGTCGGCGGCGAGGACGACGAGGACTCGCCCGGTGAGCCCGAGGGCCTCGAGGGCGGCGACGGCCGCCTTGGTGCGGGGCCCGTCGAACGACCAGCGGTCGACCACGGCCACGCGGCCCTGGCCGGCCCGGTCGGACAGGGCGGAGCGCAGGGCCAGGCGCACCATCTTCTTCGGGGTGCGCTGGGCGTACGAGCGCGGCTTGGGCCCGAGAGCGATGCCGCCCCCGGACCACTGGGGTGCCCGGGTCGAGCCCTGCCGGGACCGGCCGGTGCCCTTCTGGCGGAACGGCTTGGAGCCGCCGCCGCGCACCTCGGCGCGGGTGCGGGTCGACTGGGTGCCGGACCGAGCGGCGGCAAGCTGGGCGGTGACCACCTGGTGGAGGACCGCCCCGTTCGGGACGATGCCGAAGACCTCGGGGTCGAGCTCGACCGTGCCGAGCTCCGTGCCGTCGACCGAGCGGCGGGCGACGGCGTGCCGGACCGGCTCGGGTCGTGCGGCCCTACGGGCCTCGGCCGGCGAGGGCGCCCCGCGGCCTGCGGCGACGAGCGTGCTCACGATGCCCTCCCTCCCTTGGCCGCGGGGGCCTTGACCGCGTCGCGCAGGACGACCATGCCACCTCGGGGCCCGGGGACCGCTCCCTTGACCAGCACGAGCTCGCGCTCGGGGTCGGCCTGGACCACCTCGAGGTTGAGCGTGGTGACCTGTTCGCCGCCGAGCCGACCGGCCATCCGGGTGCCCTTGAACACCCGGGCCGGCGTAGCGCAGGCGCCGACCGAGCCAGGCGCCCGGTGCTTCTTGTGGTTGCCGTGGGAGGCGCCCTGGCCCTTGAAGTTGTGGCGCTTCATGCCGCCGGCGAAGCCCTTGCCCTTCGAGACGGCGATGGCGTCGACCCGCTCGCCGGCGGCAAGCACGTCGGCGGCGAGCTCCTGGCCGACCTCGAAACGCCCGGCGTCCTCGAGTCGCAGCTCGACGAGCCGCCGGCCCGGCTCGACCCCGGCCTTGGCGAAGTGGCCGCGCTCGGGCTGGGTCAGGGTCGACGCCCGTCGGCGCCCGAAGGTCACCTGGACGGCGTCGTACCCCTCGCGCTCGACCGTCTTGACCTGGACGACGCGCACGGGTGCGACGCGGACGACCGTCACCGGGATGGCCCGGTGCTGCTCGTCCCAGATCTGGGTCATGCCGACCTTCTCGCCCACGATCGCCTTGGTGGCCACTGGAGCTTCTCCGTCTCGACTGGCTTCGTCGGGCCGGCCCGGTCGGGTCGGCCCCATCTCTCTCACACTCGCTCGCGCCGTGGGCCCCGCCGCCCTCGGCTCTCCTCGCTGGCACGACGGGACTGCGCACGGCCATCGGCCGCCTCGCCGCAGCCCGCCCTCGGGCGGATCGTGCCGAGCACGCAGACGCTCCGCTCGGTGGGCACCGAGCGGAGCGCTCGCCTGGTCTGGTCCGGGGTCCCCACGGCGGTGGGCTCCCGGACACGTCCGCTGGGCAGAGCACGGGGCTCCGCCTCCGTGGTCCGGCCTGCTCCGCTCGCCCCAGGGAGGGCGGCACAGGCCGGCGTCGTACTGTACACGAGCACGGGGCGTCCCGCCAAGGCGGGGCTCCGGCTCCGTGGCCCGGCCGGCAGGGCCCGGCCGGCCCCGGTCAGACCGTCTGGATCTTGATCTCGATGTCGACCCCGGCCGGGAGGTCGAGGCGCTGGAGCGAGTCGACCGTCTTCGGCGTGTGGTCGACGATGTCGACCAGCCGCTTGTGCACCCGCATCTCGAAGTGCTCGCGGCTGTCCTTGTACTTGTGCGGTGAGCGGATCACCGTGTAGCGGTGCTTCTCGGTCGGGAGCGGCACCGGGCCCTGCACCTTCGCCTGGGTCCGTAGCACGGTCTGCACGATCTTCTCGGTGGACTGGTCGAGGATCTCGTGGTCGTAGGCCTTGAGCCGGATCCGGATCTTCTGACGAGGGCCTTCCTGGGCCATTGGACCTCTCCTGTCTGGCGATGCCCGGCCGCTCAGGCCAGGATCTTCGTCACGCGGCCCGACGCGACCGTGCGCCCGCCCTCGCGGATGGCAAAGCGCAGGCCCTCGTCCATGGCGATGGGCTTGCCCAGCTCGACCGTCATGTCCGTGTTGTCGCCCGGCATGACCATCTCCGTGCCCTCGGGCAGGGTGATGGTGCCGGTGACGTCGGTCGTGCGGAAGTAGAACTGGGGCCGGTAGTTGCTGAAGAACGGCTTGTGCCGCCCGCCCTCGTCCTTGTTCAGGACGTAGACGGTCGCCTCGAACTTGGTGTGGGGCGTGATCGAGCCGGGCTTGCACAGCACCTGGCCCCGCTCGACCTCCTCCTTCTTCGTGCCCCGCAGCAGGGCGCCGATGTTGTCGCCGGCCTGGGCCTGGTCGAGGAGCTTGCGGAACATCTCGATGCCGGTGACCGTGGTCTTCTGGGTGTCACGCAGGCCGACGATCTCGACCTCCTCGCCCACCTTCAGGACACCCTGCTCGACCTTGCCGGTCACGACGGTGCCCCGGCCGGTGATCGACATGACGTCCTCGACCGACATGAGGAAGGGCTTCTCGACGTCGCGCTCGGGCTCGGGGATGTAGGAGTCGACCGCCTCCATGAGCTCGGTGATCTTGGCGGCCCACTCGGCGTCTCCCTCGAGGGCCTTCAGGGCGCTGACCCGCACGATCGGGGTGTCGTCACCGGGGAACTCGTACTCGTTCAGCAGCTCGCGCACCTCGAGCTCGACGAGGTCGAGCAGCTCCTCGTCGTCGACCATGTCGGCCTTGTTGAGGGCCACGACGATGTAGGGAACGCCCACCTGGCGGGCGAGCAGCACGTGCTCACGGGTCTGGGGCATCGGGCCGTCGGCGGCCGAGACCACCAGGATGGCCCCGTCGACCTGGGCGGCGCCGGTGATCATGTTCTTGATGTAGTCGGCGTGCCCGGGCATGTCGACGTGGGCGTAGTGCCGGTTGGGCGTCTCGTACTCGACGTGGGCGATCGAGATGGTGATGCCCCGCTGCTTCTCCTCGGGGGCCTTGTCGATCTGGTCGAAGGGCGTGAACGCCGTCGTGGGGTCGTTGTCGTGCAGCACCTTCGTGATGGCCGCGGTGAGCGTGGTCTTCCCGTGGTCGATGTGACCCATCGTGCCCACGTTGACGTGGGGCTTCGTCCGCTCGAACTTCTGCTTGGCCATAGCTGGGCTGCTGCTCCCTGGTCTCGGGCGGTACCCCCTCGGGCCCGCCGTGGTGCCGGCATGAGCCGGCCGTCTGCTCGGTGGTGTCTGGTGCGGTACTGCTCGGTGGCCGCGTCCTGCGGCTCCTCCTGCCCGGTGGGCTCCACCGTCCCGTCCCGGCCTCGGGCCTGGGCGGTGCTACTCCCCGCGCGCCTTGGCGATGATCTCCTTGGCGATGGAGTCGGGGACCTCGTTGTAGGAGTGGAACTGCATCGAGTACGTCGCCCGTCCCTGCGTGCGCGAACGCAGGTCGGTAGCGTAGCCGAACATGTCGCTCAGCGGTACCAGGGCCCGGACGATGTGGTTGGACCCCCGCTGCTCCATGCCCTCGACCTTGCCCCGGCGGGACGAAAGGTCGCCGATGACGTCGCCCATGTAGTCCTCGGGCGTGGTCACCTCGACGGCCATCATCGGCTCGAGGAGGACGGGCCGGGCCTCGTTGGCCGCCTTCTTGACCGCCATCGAGCCGGCGATCTTGAAGGCCATCTCCGAGGAGTCGACCTCGTGGTACGAGCCGAAGGTGAGGGTGACCCGCACGTCGACCATCGGGTAGCCGGCGAGCACGCCCGAGGTGAGGGCCTCTTGGATGCCGGCGTCCACCGAGGGGATGTACTCCTTCGGGATCACGCCGCCGGTGATCTTGTCGATGAACTCGTACCCTCCGCCCGGGCCGGTGGGCTCGAGGGAGATGACGACGTGGCCGTACTGGCCCTTGCCGCCGGTCTGGCGGACGTAGCGCATCTCCACCTTCTCGACGGCCTTGCGGACCGTCTCGCGGTACGCGACCTGCGGCTTGCCGACGTTGGCGTCCACGTTGAACTCGCGCAGCATCCGGTCGACGAGGACCTCGAGGTGGAGCTCGCCCATCCCCGAGATGACCGTCTGGCCGGTCTCCTCGTCGGTCTGGACCCGGAACGTCGGGTCCTCTTCCGAGAGCGCGTAGAGGGCCTTGGACAGCTTGTCCTGGTCGGCCTTCGTCTTCGGCTCGACGGCGACGTGGATGACCGGCTCGGGGAAGGTCAGCGACTCGAGCACGACCTGCTGGTCGGGGTCGGAGAGGGTGTCACCGGTGGTCGTCTGCTTGAGCCCGACCAGGGCCACGATGTCGCCGGCGAAGGCGCCGTCGAGGTCCTCGCGAGAGTTGGCGTGCATCTGGAGGATGCGGCCCACGCGCTCCTTGCGGTCCTTGGTCGAGTTGAGGACCGTCGACCCCTTGGCCAGGGTGCCCGAGTAGATCCGGGCGTAGGTCAGCTTGCCCACGTAGGGGTCCGTCATGATCTTGAAGGCCAGGGCGGCGAACGGCGCCTTGTCGTCGGCCGGACGCTCGACCTCCTCGTCCTCCTTGCGGGGGCGGTGCCCGATGGCCGGCGGGATGTCGAGGGGGCTCGGCAGGTAGTCGACGACGGCGTCGAGCATGGGCTGGACGCCCTTGTTCTTGAAGGCCGACCCGCACAGCACGGGGACGGCGTGGCTGCCCAGGGTGACGGTCCTGATGGCGGTGACGAGGTCCTCGGCGGTGATCTCCTCGTCGTTCAGGTACTTCTCCATCACCGTGTCGTCGTGGTTGGACAGCACGTCGATGAGCTGGTGCCGGGCGTCCTCGGCCTCGGCGGCGAGGGACTCGGGGATCTCCTCCTCGGTCCACTCCTCGCCCATGCCGTCGTCCCACACGAGGGCCCGCATGTGCACGAGGTCGACGACGCCGCGGAACTCGCCCTCGGCGCCGATGGGCAGCTGCACGACGGCCGGGACCGCCTCGAGGCGGTCCTTGATCATCTCGACGGCCTGGGGGAAGTTGGCACCGACGCGGTCCATCTTGTTGACGAAGCAGATGCGCGGCACGCCGTACTTGTTGGCCTGGCGCCACACCGTCTCGGTCTGGGGCTCGACGCCGGCGACGGCGTCGAAGACCGCGACCGCCCCGTCGAGGACCCGCAGGGAGCGCTCGACCTCGACGGTGAAGTCGACGTGCCCCGGGGTGTCGATGATGTTGATGGTGATCCCCCGCCACTGGCACGTGGTGGCGGCCGAGGTGATGGTGATCCCCCGCTCCTGCTCCTGGACCATCCAGTCCATGGTGGCGGCGCCCTCGTGGACCTCGCCGATCTTGTAGCTCTTGCCCGTGTAGTAGAGGATCCGCTCGGTGGTGGTGGTCTTGCCTGCGTCGATGTGGGCCATGATCCCGATGTTGCGGGTCTTCGCCAGGGGATGCGATCGGGTGGGGGTGTCAGCCATGGTGGGTCAGCCTTCGGGTCGTGCTCGGAGTGGGGAGGCGGGGGCGGTCGCC
>JAJZJT010000278.1 GCA_021809995.1 Actinomycetes bacterium | reverse complement strand
CGGCCCGCACGAAGAGGTGGAGGAACCACGGCCCGACGATGCCGTCGACCACGACGTCGTAGCCGCCCGCCGCGAAGCGGGCCGCCGCGGCGGCCACGGCGGCGAGGACGGTGCCGTTCTGCCGGTCGGCCGACGGCGACCACGGGGGAACGTACCCCGAGGCGATCCAGTGGAAGCACTCGTCGGCCACCAGGTGGACGCCGAGGGCGCTGGTGCGGGCGAGCTCGGCCGCGACGGTGGTCTTGCCGGCACCGGGCGGGCCGGTGAGGACGGTGATGGGCACGGGTGCGCTCCCGAGGGTTCGTGGGACGAAGCGGGCGCGAGCCGGATGGTGCGCCGCCGGCGCCGTGGAGCGACCCGGGCCCGCCGTCGGACCTCGCCATCGCCACGGGTCAGGGTTCCTCCCGGCTCAGGAGCGTACGCCGCCAGCCTGGCTGCCGATGCCCGGCGGAGCCGGCGGACCGGCTCCGAGCTCGTCCCGACGGCGCTGCAACCCTTTCGCTCGCCGAGGCGTGTACTGGGTGACAACGTGTGCGGGAGCCGGACCGGGCGTCGCAGGGTGCGGGCGACCGGGAGGGGGCTCGGCGGAGCCCCGGTCCCGAAGGGGGGAGTGCATGGGAGCGGATGACGAGGCGAGCTTCGACGCCTTCTTCCGCGACGCGCATCGGCGGCTGCTCGGCCAGGCGTACCTCTTGACCGCCGACCTCGCCCGCGCCCAGGACCTCACCCAGGAGGCGTTCGAGCGGGCTTGGGTGCACTGGCGCCGGGTCAGTCGGTACGAGCACCCCGAGGCGTGGACTCGGCGGGTGCTCCACAACTTGTGCATCAGCGAGTGGCGCAAGCAGCGCCGCCGCGAGGAGCGGCCGCCGGGCACCCCCGTCGTGGTCGCTGCCCCGGGCGAGGACCACCTGCTCCTTCTCGACGTGCTGCGCTCGCTCCCACCCGACCAGGCACGGGCGCTCGTCCTCCACGACGGCGCCGGGCTGACGGTGGCTGAGATCGCCGTCGAGCTCTCGGTGGCCGAGGGGACCGTCAAGTCGTGGCTGAGCCGGGCGCGCTCGCGGGCCGCCTCTGTGCTCGGGGCCGCCTACCAGCTCGAGCGGGGAGGGTGCTGAGCATGCACTACGGAGACGATGACCGGATCGCCCAGCTCGTGCGCGACATCGTGGAGCGTCCATCGCGCACGCGCTGGGACGTCGGGCCCGAGCAGGTCCGGGCGGGAGCCGGGCTCCGCAGGTTGCGCTTCGTCCCGCGCCCGGGGCTCGTCGCTCTGGTGGCCGGCGTGGCCGCCCTCGTGGTGGCCGGCGTCGTGGTCGGTCGTGTGGCCCCCCGGCTCGACGCCTCGCCGAGCGCGTCCTCGGGCGCGACGGGCCCGTCGCACCCGGGCCGGCCGAGGTCGGGTCCGGCGAGCGTCTCGCCACAGCCGGCGAGGTTGCGCTGCAACGCGGCGCGCCTCGATGCCGCCTTCGGAGGCGTCCAGAGCGCAGCGCAGAGCTGGGTGTTCTCTCTCGTGTTCACCAACGTGTCGGGCACGCCATGCTGGTTGGGCGGCTACCCGGGCGTCTCCTTCGTCGACGCCGGTGGGGCCCAGGTCGGGGCGCCGGCCGCACGCGCCTCGGGAGCCGAGTTCGGCGGGGTTCCCTACGCCCCGGTCACCCTCGAGCCCCACGGCACGGCCGTCGCGTCGGTCACCGAGCCGATCGCCGCCGCCGTGGAAGCCGACGGCCAGGCCTGCGGGCCGGTGACGGCACAGGCGGTTCGCGTCTACGCCCCCGGCTCGCGCACGCCCATCGACGTCCAGGTGAACGGTCGCTCGGGGGCGCGGGCGAACGGCGCCGTGCTCACCGTTTGCACGGCGCCGAACGCTCGGCCCGTCGTGTCGTGGGTCCAGCCCGGGTCGTCGCCCGCCCGGCCTGGCTGACCACCTGCCCGGCTGGTGCCACCGGCATGGCACGCGGCCGGCCAGCCGGCCGCCGCCTTCGACGTCCCGCTCGGCTTTGCCTGGTGGGTGGAGCGTCCCGAGCTCGTGGAGGCGGTCGCAGGGCGTCCGGAGCCGGAGCCGGAGGGCGACCGGGCGGCTTCAGACGGCGCGGCCGCAGAAGGCGAGAAAGGCCGTCTGAGGGTCGGCGTCGCCCGGCACCTCCAGCTTGGGGGCAAGCCCCCCGGTTCGTCGGATCGCGTCGTCGATGGTCCCGAGGAAGGTGTGGGCGGCGGCGACCGCCCCCGCGTCGAGCTGCTCGTCCTGGCCGGTCGCCCGGGCGAGGTCCCAGGTGTGCACGAGGGTGTCCGCGCACAGCAGCCGGCCGACGAGGGACTCGAACGTCTGCTCGCCGAACATTCCGGAGACCGTCGTCTTGGCCCGCACTGGATCGGCGTGGGCGGCGAGCAGGTCCGTGCGGGCGCTCCGCCAGCACGCGGCCACCCGGCGGTCGAACCCGCCGGCGACAGTCTCGTAGCGCTCCGTCGTCTCGCTCACCGCGGCGATCGTATCGATGCGTGCTGCGCCGAGCTGCGCCGACAGCTACGCGACCGGTACGGTTGCGACGTCTCCCGCGGTCCGCCCCGGCGGCGCGCGCGGCGGGACCGGTCCGACGATCGACGACACGGGGAGCGTGCACGTGAGCGACGCCATGACAGCCAAGACGACCACCATCACCGGGCACGGGGGCGACGCCATCGAGGCCTACCTGGCCCACCCCGAGGACGGCACCTACGGCGGTGTCGTCGTCATCCACCACATGCCCGGCTACGACGACGCCACGAAGGAGATCGCCCGCAAGTTCGCGGCACACGGGTACGCCGCCATCGTGCCCAACCTCTATAGCCGCGAGGCGCCGGGGGCGAGCCCGGACGACGCGGCCGCGGCAGCCCGGGCACAGGGAGGCGTGCCCGACGAGCGCCTGGTCGGCGACGTCGCCGGTGCCATCGAGGCGCTACGGGCGCTGCCGGGCGCCAACGGCAAGGTGGCGACCATCGGCTACTGCTCGGGCGGTCGCCAGTCCTTCCTCGCGGCCATCAGCCTCGACCTCGACGCAGCCGTCGACTGCTACGGCGCGTTCGTCGTCGGGACACCGCCCGAAGGCTTTCCCCTCGCCGTCACGCCCCTCGTCGACCGGGTCGGCGACCTGTCGTGCCCGCTGCTCGGCCTCTTCGGTGCCGAGGACCAGTACCCCTCTCCCGAGCAGGTGGCCGAGCTCGAGGGAGCCCTCAAGGCGGCGGGCAAGCCCTACGACTTCCACACCTACGAGGGGGCAGGCCACGCGTTCTTCGCCGTGGACCGGCCGAGCTACCGCCCCGAGGCCGCCGTCGACGGGTGGAACCGCATCTGGGAGTTCTTCGGCCGCCACCTGGCCAGCTGAGGGGAGGGACCATGTGCACGTACCGCACCGAGAAGGTCGCTGTCACCGGGAGCGGCAAGGGCCGTGACGGGTGGTTCCCGGTCACCGAAGCCACCGTCTACTTCGACCACCCAGTCCACGCGCCCGCCGAGCACACCTTGAACGTCGACTTCTTGAACCCCGCCCGGGGACCGAGCGCACGGGTGGCCGTCGAGCTCGACCCGGAGGCGGCCCGGGCACTGGCGGAGGCCATCCTCGCCACGCTCGACACGCTGCCCGCCGGTCTCGTTCCCGCTCGCGTCTGAGCGCCCCCGCCGCCCCGGCCCGTCAGCGCGGCGTGGTGGTGCGCCGCCCTCGCGGAGTCGTGCCGCGGGGGCGGGCGGTCCCGGT
>JAJZJT010000277.1 GCA_021809995.1 Actinomycetes bacterium | reverse complement strand
GCTGGGTGCTCACCGCCGTCGGCGCGGCCGGGCTCGGCGCGCTCGCCGTCCTCGCGCACTCGGTCGACGGGCAGTCGCCGTTCCTCTACCGGGGCGGCTTCCTCGTCGTGGGCGTGGCCGCTGCCTGTCTCGTGGGTGCCGTGGTCCTCGTGCCCCTCGGACCGTTGGCCTGGGTGCTCGAACGCCGCCCGCTGCGCTGGATCGGCACCGTCTCCTACGGGCTCTACCTGTGGCACGTCCCGCTGCTGCTCCTGCTCTCCCCCGCTCGCACCGGCCTCTCCGGTGCCGGCCTCGACGCGCTGCGCATCTCGGCCTCGCTGGCCGTCGCCTCGGCGAGCTACCTGCTCGTCGAGCGTCCCGTGCTCCGGCACACGTTCTGGCGGACGGCCCGGTCGCTCGTGCCGGGTGCCGTCGCCGTCGGCACCACCCTCGCCGTTCTCCTCCTCTCCACCGCGCCCGCTCAGGCTGCCTCGGCGGCCCGCCGCTTCGCCCCCGTCCGACGGAGCGTCCCGCTCCCGCCCGAGGTCGTCGTCCTCGGCGACTCGACGGCGCTCACCCTCGGGTACGCACTGTCCGCCACCGCCCCGGCCGGCACGACGGTCGTCAACGGCGGGCTCTTCGGCTGCGGTCTCGCCGTCGCCTCAGCCGCGTCGGTGGCGCCCGGGGCAGCGGGACTGTCCATGGCGCCGGCGTGCAACTCGGCCACGCCGCCCGACGAGCGGTGGCCGGCGATCGACGAGCGCCTGCTCGCGACCACGCGACCGGGCGACCAGGTGCTGTTCCTGGCCGGGCACTGGGAGACCCAGTTCCTGCTCATGCACGGACGCTGGCGCGACCTCGCGCAGCCGGGGTTCCGGCGCTACGAGGTGCGCCAGCTCGACCGGCTGGTCGCCCTCGGCACGGCGCACGGCGCCCACGTCGACCTCCTGACGATGCCGTGCATGGACCAGAACTTCCCCTACGGCACCCCGCTCGCCCCCTCCGACACGCCCGTGCAGCGGGCGCGCTACAACGGGCTGCTCGAGCTCGTGGCCCGGCAGCACCCCCAGTCGGTGAGCGTCATCCCCTACGGCTCCATCCTTTGCCCGTCCGGCACGTTCACCGAGGAGGTCGACGGCGTGCAGGTCCGCACGGCCGACGGCGTCCACACACCCGCGTACGTCCCTGGCAACGTCTACGCCGGCAACTCCACCGAGGCGGTCGCCGAACGCTTCTACGCCTGGCTCGCCCCGCGTCTGTGGCCGCTCGTCATCGACCCGCCGCGGGAGCCGATCCGGCCGGGCCGGCTGGCGCCGAACCCGGCCCCGGCCGGACGCGGGAGTGCCGCGCGCTCCTAGCCAGCCGTCGTCTCGGCCCCCACCACGGCGACGGCGAGCTCGCCCAGGAGCTCGGGGGTGGCCGCCGCGACCGGGGCACGGCGCTCGCCGTGCTCGAGCGTGACCAAGGAACGGCCGGAGAGCTCGGAGACGGACGCACCCGACTCGCTGCACACGAGCATGCCGCCGAGGTAGTCCCAGCTGCCCAGCCGCGAGCCACCGACCACCACGTACGCGTCGAGCGTCCCGTCGGCCACCGCGCACAGGTCGAGGGCCGCGGCACCCAGGCTCCGGTACTGCGACCAGCCCAGGTAGCGGCGCGGGTAGCCCGACATGGCCACGATCGCCTGGCCGAGCGTGTCGCATGCCGACGGGCGCACCGGCGACCCGTCGCGAGTGGCACCCCGGCCGCGGACCGCCTCGTAACGCACACCGGAGGCCTGGTTGACGACGACGGCCACCCGGGGCCCATCCTCGTCGACGGCACACAGGCTCGTCGCGTACCACGGGAGCCCGCGCGCCGCGTTGGTCGAGCCGTCCACCGGGTCGACGACCACGACGAGCCGTCCCTCGCTCCCCCACACAGGCTCCCCGCCGGCGCCGGCCGGGTCGGTGAGCCCCGACTCCTCGGAGAGCACGGCCAGACCGGCCCCCGTGAGGACGCCGACGGCCGCGTCGTCGGCAGCCAGGTCGGACCGGTACTGTCCGGCGCGGGTACCGGCGAGGCCCCAGTCCTCGAGCACGGCGAGCGTCCGGGTGACCGAGTCGGCCGCCTCACCCAGCACCCCGAGCAGCTCGTCGTCGTCCATCGGCGTGACCCTAACGCCGTCGCCGTGGCCGTGCCGCCCCGACCGGCCCGCACGGGTCGGCGGACTCGGCCCCTCCGGGTGGGCGGTAGGCTCTTGGCCCTGTGGCAGTCATCGACGTCGCCGGCTACGTTGCCGACCTGAAGGACCACTCCGTCGACCACGGGTTCCACGTGCACGACGAGCGGCACTTCGTGGAGACGTACTCGCTCCGCCAGGTGTGGGAGGTCGACCTGCACCCCGAAGACGGCTGCGGTGGACCGCTCGACCTCCACCTCGCGCTCGAGGTGGACCCACGTACCCTGCTGTCGTTCGAGGACGTCGTCTTCGCCCTCGGCGACGACGAGGACCCCCCCGACGAGTTCCACTTCCCCCTGACCTTCACGTGGGCCCTTCCCCCGCTGCCCAACGGTCCCGACCTCCTCCGCCTGGCCATCGACCTGGCGGGGGTGGGCGGCATCGAGCTCCCACTCGAAGTGTCCGCCATCGACTCGTACGCATCGGCGACGGACGCCGCCGAGCGTCGTCTCACCATCGTCGCCCGGTCGCCCGTCTCGCTCACCCGGATCCTCGCCGGCGAGGAGATGCTCTGCGAGGTCTTCGACCGCTGCCTGGCCGTCAGCCGGTACTTGCTCGACTCGGCCAGCAGCTGGCTTGGCTGACCGGGTGGGACGGCGCCGCTCGCCGCGTCAGGCCGCGGCAGGCCTCGCCCTCCTCGGTGTCCTCGGCGCAGGCCTCGCCGCCTGCAGCCAGTCAGGAGGGACCGCCCAGGCCAAGCAGGCCTGCGCCCACGTCGGCACGTCGCTCTCGCTGCTCGATCAGGCATCGCACGCGGACGGTCGGTCAGCCACCGCGCTGGACGAGCAGGCCTACCTCCAGTTGCGCGAGGCGCTGCCGCTGGCCGCCGAGGCGGCCGACGCGAACAGCCAGTGGCAGGCGTTGATGACGACCATCTCCGAGAGCAATCGCGTACCCGAGCACTACCTCGTCACGGCGTTGCGGGCGCAGTGCGCCGTCGCCAACTCGTCGGTCGGCGGCGAACCGCCCCCGCCGTCTTCGTTCCCGCCTCCGGCACCCGCCTCCTCCGCTCCCTGAGCCTGCTGCGACGGGGCTTCGGAGATCGCGACCAGCCCGGCGAGCCGCAGGCACGAGGGGCGCGATCCGCCGGGGCTCGGACCGACGGGCGCTGGCGGAGCGGTTCCCCGGGTGTGCTCCCCCGGGCTCTCGGGACCCCATCGGGTGCTGTGCACCGTGCGCCGACGGGTCACCCCGTAGACCCCTGCCCGCCGCATCCGGTGCGCCACCTGGTCCCGTCCGTGGCGAGGCGCCTCGACCAGGCCCGGGGCGGGCTACCCGACGCGCTCGTGGCGACGTCGTCGGCACGCCGACCACGCGCTGGCGCGGCGCGCACGACGGTGCCTCTCGGGCAACGGCGGCGGCGAGACCCGGCCTCGGCGGTCAGGTCCGGAGGCCGTAGCGAGGGCGGAGGTGGTCGGGGATGTCTGCGCGACTGGGGTTCTTCTTGTCCCGGTCGGAGAGGACCGGGTCCGCCACCCCCCAGTCGGCGGCGATGTCCAGGTCGTCCCAGGCGACGCCCAGCTCGTCGGCGGGGTTGTGGTAGTTGT
>JAJZJT010000276.1 GCA_021809995.1 Actinomycetes bacterium | reverse complement strand
GGGACGCGTAGATGCTCCGGTCGGCCCGGCCGACGATGAACCAGGCGATGGCGACCGCCACCATGGCCGGGGCGACCATCGAGATGTTCCCGGTCATCTGGGCGACCATCACCATGACGGCGATCGGAGCCCGCGAGATGCCGCCGAAGACCGCCATCATGCCCACCACCACGAACGGGGCCGGGTCGTGGCCGAAGCCGGGGGCCACGCCTTCGAGCACCCGCCAGAGGGCGTACCCGGTGAAGGCACCGATCACCATCCCCGGACCGAAGACACCGCCGGACCCCCCGGTGCCGATCGACAGGCTGGTGGCGGCGATGCGGAGGACCGGCAGCAGGATGATGACGACGAGGGGGACGTGGGCGAGCTGGTTGGCGAGGCCCCGCTGCACCCAGCCGTAGCCGGTGCCGAGCACCTCGGGCACCCCGAGGGCCAGCAGCCCGACGAGGAGGGCGCCGAGCGCCGGGCGGAGCTTGTGAGTGAAGGGGAGCTTGGCGCTCAGTCGCACGGTGCCGTAGAAGACCCCGGCGTAGAGCAGGCCGATGCCACCGGCCAGCAGGCCGAGGACGGCGAACCACAGCAGCTGGACGGGGTGGTCGAAGGTCAACCCGCTGGCGACGGCGAAGAGCGGGCGGTAGCCGAAGACGCCGCCGAAGATGGCGTACGCGACGATCGAGGCGAGCACGCCCGGCAGGAGCGCCTCGTACTCGAAGTCGTCCCGGTAGACGACGTCGGCGGCGAGCACGGCACCGCCGAGGGGGGCGCTGAAGATGGCCCCGATGCCCGAGCCGATGCCGATGGAGACGGCGATCCGGCCGTCCTCGGGCGAGAGGTCGAGGAGGCGGGCCATCAGCGACCCGAACCCGGCGCTGATCTGCGCGGTCGGACCCTCGCGTCCACCCGAGCCACCCGAGCCGATGGTCAGGGCGGAGGCGACGATCTTCACGACCACGGCGCGCAGCCGGATCCCCCGCGGGTTGTGGTGGACGGCGTCGATGGCGGCGTCGGTACCGTGCCCCTCGGCCTCGGGCGCCCAGGTGAAGACCAGGAACCCGGCGAGGAGCCCCCCCAGCACGACGACGAGCGGGATGGCCCACGGCCGCGAGTAGCCCGCCGAGCCGAGCGAGTAGCCCTCCCCGGCCGGCGTGGGGACGTGGTACCCGGCGAGATCGGCCAGGAAGACGTGGGTCGAGAAGGCCAGGGCCTCGTAGAAGACGATGGCGCCGAGGCCGGCCACCACGCCGATGGTCGTGCCCAGGATGACCCACTTGGGCAGGTACGACATCGTGTTGATGCGCTGGCCGAGCGCGATGCCCACCTGGCGGACGTGCGGCGGGCTCGACCGCAGCCGCGGCCAGCGGCCGGACGGATGGTCGGGGGGCGGCCCGGGTCGCGTCACCTCGGCACCCTTCGGGGTGCGCCCGTCGTCGGTCGTCGGCATCCCTGCTCCTCGTCGGTCGTGGCCGTCGCGTGCACGCGCCGCGCGCCGGGGTCACCCGGCAGCGAAGGGCACCCGGTGGGCGACGCTCGGTGGCCGGCGCGCCAGGGGCCGGCGCAGTGCGCACGCGCGTCCCGACGCCCGCCCGCGGGGGCCGCCGGGACTCCGTGCATAGACACAGTATTGCAGTATGCACGCTTGCAGTATGCACGGAACACCGCGGGCAACGCCGGGCCGGTCGGCTCCGCGCAGGAGGGAAGCACGGGTGGCCCATGACGGTTGACCAGGCATGGTCCCGCTGTCCGTCCTCGACCTCGCCACCGTGTCCGAGGGAGCCACCCCGGCCGAGGCGTTGGCCGACACCGTGGCGCTCGCCCGGCAGGCGGAGCAGCTCGGCTACCGCCGCATCTGGGTCGCCGAGCACCACGGCATGCCGTCGGTGGCCAGCTCGTCGCCACCCGTCCTCGTCGCCCACCTGGCGGCGTCGACCCGCACGATCCGGATCGGTGCCGGCGGGGTCATGCTCCCCAACCACGCCCCCATGGTCGTCGCCGAGCAGTTCGCCACGCTCGAGGCGCTCCACCCCGGCCGGATCGACCTTGGTCTGGGCCGGGCACCGGGGACCGACCCGGCCACTGCCCGGGCCCTGCGCCGGCGGGCCGACGTCGGGGCCGACCACTTCCCCGAGGACGTCGTCGAGCTGTTCGGCTACCTCGCCGACGTCGAGCGGCCCGCCGCACAGCCCGCCATCACGCCGGGGATCGGGTACCTGCCCGAGGTGTGGCTGCTCGGGTCCTCGCTCTTCAGCGCCCAGCTGGCCGGGCTCCTCGGCCTACCGTTCTCCTTCGCCTACCACTTCGCCCCGGACCTTCTCGACCAGGCCCTCGAGCGCTACCGGGCGACGTTCCGACCGTCGTTCGTCCTCGAGCATCCCCACGTGATGGTCGCCGTGTCCGTCCTGTGCGCCGAGGACGCCGACGAGGCGGCGTGGCTGGCCGGGCCGGCTGCGCTGTCGATCCTGCAGCTGCGCGCCGGCAATCCCGCCCCGCTCACCACGCCCGAACGGGCCGCCGCCACCGAGCTCTCGCCGACCGAGCGGGCGATCGTCGAGCGTGCCACCGCCTCGCACGTGGTCGGCGACCCGAGGAGCGTCGCCGAGGGCCTGGCCCGGCTCGTCGAGCGCACGGGGACCGACGAGCTGATGGTGTCGACCCGGGCCCACTCGCTCGAGGTCCGGGTCCGCTCGCTCACGCTGGTGGCCGAAGCGTGCGGGCTCGGGGGAGCACCTGCTCCCCGATGAGCTCGAGGTGGTCGAGATCGTCGAGGGCGAGGAACTGCAGGTAGACGCGCTCGGCTCCAGCGGCCGCCAGGCGGGCGAGCCCCTCGGTGACCTCGTCGGGGGTCCCGCACAGCCCGTTGCGGCGCAGCTCGTCGACCGGGCGGCCGATGGCGTCCGCCCGCCGGGCCACCTCGGCGTCGTCGGTACCGCAACAGACCACCTGGGCGGCTGAGCGCACGAGCGTGGCCGGGTCGCGACCCACCGCCTCGCACGCCGTACGCCCCCGGTCGAACTGAGCGGCCGTGTCGTCCGCCGAGGCGAAGGGCACGTTGAGCTCGGCGGCGTAACGGGCGGCGAGCCGCGGCGTCCGGCGCGCCCCGGCACCGCCCACGATGACGGGCGGGCCCGGCCGCTGGACGGGCTTGGGCAGCGCCGGGCTGTCGACGAGCCGGTAGTGGCGACCGTCGTACGAGTAGGTCTCGCCCTCGGGAGCCGACCACAGCCCGGTCACCACGGCGAGCTGCTCCTCGAGCCGCTCGAACCGCTCGCCGAGCGGCGGGAAGGGGATGCCGTAGGCGGTGTGCTCGCGCTCGTACCAGCCGGCGCCGAGCCCGAGCTCGACCCGCCCGACGCTCATGGCGTCGACCTGCGCCACGGCGATGGCGAGGGGCCCGGGCAGTCGGAAGGTCGCCGAGGTCACCAGCGTGCCGAGGCGGATGCGCGAGGTCTCGCAGGCGAGACCGGCCAGGGTCACCCAGGCGTCCGTCGGGCCGGGGAGCCCGTCGCCGCCCATGGCGACGTAGTGGTCGCTGCGGAAGAAGGCGTCGAAGCCGAGGAGCTCGGCGGCCTGGGCCACTCGGCACTGCTCGGCGTAGGTGGTGCCCTGCTGGGGCTCGACGAAGATGCGGAGGTCCATCTCCTCGTTCTACCCGCTGCCCGCCCGACCGCCCGCCGTCAGGAGGGGATGGCCCGGGCCCTGCCAGCCGCGGCGCTCGCGCCAGTAGGCCGCGGCCCACGGCCCGACCCCCGGGTCGAGGGCGCGCCCGACGGTGA
>JAJZJT010000275.1 GCA_021809995.1 Actinomycetes bacterium | reverse complement strand
CCGCTCGGGCGCTTCCTCCGGCCGTGGGGGGCGCGGCCTCGCGCCACGCAGGTCGGCCCCCGTGCAGAAGCCCCGCTCGCCGGCTCCCGTCAGGACGACGGCGCGCACGGAGAGGTCGCCCGAGAGGGCGTGGAAGCAGGTGGTGAGCTCGTCGCGCAGCTCGGCGTCCAACGCGTTTCCCGTCTCCGGGCGGTTGAGGGTCAGCCAGGCCACCCCCGCCTCGTCCCTCCGGAGCAAGGCCGGCGGCGCGCCGGCGTCCGCGCCGGCCATCAGGAGCGGTGGATGACGTTCATCCGCGACGAGCAGACCTCCTCGCCGCTGTCGCGTTCACGCCAGACCGTCTCGACCACGACGAAGGTCATGGTGTGCCCCTTGGACTCCTTCTGATAGGCGTCGACCACCGTCCCCTCCCCGACCAGCACGTCGCCCGCGAAGACGGGCCGGTGGTAGGTGAACTCCTGCTCGCCGTGGAGGATCAGCCCGCCTTTGGCGATCAGAGGCCCAAGGGCCTTCGCCACCGGGCTCCCCGGCGCCTCGTCGTCGAGCTGGAGCTCGGGGTACCGCCCGAAGTTGCTCATCACGAACGGGTAGGTCGGCGGTGCGGGGACTCCCGCCAGGCCAGCGGCAGCGGCCGCCCTCGGGTCGCGGTAGACGGGGCTCGAGTCCTTCACCGCGTCGGCGAAGCGCGCCAGCTGGCCCCGCTCGACCGTGATCACCGATCGGCCCGCCGGTGTGCCGATCAGCTCGTGCAACGTGTCGTCGGCCATGTGGCTCCTCCCCCTGTGCTCGCCGGCGGGGCGCCCGCGTCGCCGGGCAGGCCACCCGAGCGTCGGACGCCCGCGTTCGGGCTGGCAGTAGGGTGCCCGCTCCGCCACCCCGCGCGCAAGCACCGGAGGCCGGAGGGGCAGTCGGGACGGTCGCTCGGGCCGCGCCTGGAGGTGCCGAGACCCCCGGCTGTCATCCCCCGGCTGTTGCCACGGGGTCGCCGGGGCCGTCCGGCAGTTCCGGCGCGAGCACAGCGCGCCGGAACTGCTCGCTGCGCTGTCGATAGCTGCCCTGGCCCGCCGGGGTGGGTGCTGCGGGCGAGAAGAGGACCACGCCGCCGTGTGGGGTGAGGGCGCGCGCCGCGGCCACGGCTGCCGGCACGTCGGTGGCCCGGCGCACCGTCCACCGCCCCCCGGCTGGGTCGGCGACCGGTGCCCACCCCGTCGGGAGCGGCTCGAGCACGACGACGGAGGCCGCTGGCTCTGCCGCGTCGAGAGCGTCGACGAGCGGGCCCGGGTCGACACCCCGGTCGCCGCCACCGACCACCAGCGTGACGGGACGGCCGGCGAACGCACGCAGCGATGCGGCGGTGGCGAACGGATTGGAGGCGAGCGCGTCGTCCACGTAGTCGCGGCCGTCGACGGTCGCGACCGTGGTGCAGCGTGACGACAGGCCGCCGAAGCCGTCGACAGCGGCAGCGGCAGCCGGCGGCGACGGCGGCCGCCCGAGGAGGAGCGTGACGCCGGCGACGGCGCCGCACAGGTTCCAGACGTTGTGCTCCCCCGGGACCCCGAGACGACTGGCGTCGACGACAGGTCGACCGTCGACGTGAACGGTGCTCCCGGGTGGCACGACGCACACGGTGCCGCTCGGGCCGAACAGGACACGTCCGGCGACGCCGCCCGTTCGGGCGACCGCCTCGGCGCTCGACGACCCGACGGCGAGCAGTGGCGTCGGTCCCGCCGTGACGAGGCGCAGCTTGTCGCGGTAGTAGGCGGCTTCGCCGCCGTGCCAGTCGAGGTGGTCCGGGGAGAGGTTGGTCAGGACCACGACCCTCGGCGATGTCGTGACGTCGGCTGCCTGGTAGGACGAGACCTCGACGACGTACGCGTCGTACGGCGGTCGCGCGTAGAGGTCGGTGACCGGCACGCCGATGTTCCCGGCGAGCGCGACGCGGAGCCCCTCGGCCTCGAGGAGGGCGGCGGCCAGCGCAGCCGTCGTGCTCTTCCCCTTGGTGCCGGTGACGGCGAGGACCGGCAGCGCCGCCGCGTCCTCGAGCCATACGGCCATCGCCGTCGTGACGGTCACGCCACGGGCTGCTGCAGCGACGATGCCGGGGTGGCGACGGGGGACGCCGGGCGAGCGGACGACCACGTCGACGGCGTCCCACTCGACCGAGCCCGGTGGGCACGCCGCCACGGGGTCGCGACCAGGCGTGCCCGGTACTGGGGAGCCACCTGATGGCGGCAGCGGACCATCGTCGACCACCGTGGGGTCGGCACCCCGTCGCCGCAGGAGCTCCACCACCGAACGTCCCTCGGCGCCCAGGCCCCAGACGACCACACGGGAGCGGACGAGCTCGTCAAGGGTCACGACCGGGGCACCGAGACGCCCTCGAGCACGGCGGCGACGGCCGCGGCGACCTCGGCGTCGGGATAGGCGAGGAGACGATCGGGCTCGAGCACGCGCTCGAGGTCTCCCGGGGCGACGAGCACCCGAGCCTGCTCGGCGAGCGCCGCCACCACCGGCGCGTCCCGCCACGCCGGGCGGTCGGCCAGTAGAGCGAGGGCGGCGGCGGACTCGAGCCGCTCGCCGACGCACTCGTAGGGCTTCTCGGCGCCGAAGAGCGCGGCGAACCCGTCGACCTGGTCGGGATCGGCGAAGAGGTCCCGGCCGATGATGTCGGCGACGGCGTCGCGTCCGAGGAACGGTGCCAGCACGAGCGCCACGAAGCGGCACTTGGGGCAGGCGCCGCACCAGGACGGCGGACCCGAGGCGTCGAGCCGGTAAGCGGTGTTGCAGCTGACGAAGCGGTGGTGGTAGCCGGGCATGCCGGCGAACGAGCGGGCGATGGCGAGCTCGGAGTAGGGACGCAGGCCCGAGCCGTAGCGCAGTGCGGGGTCGACGCGGCGAGCAACCAGCCCGGCGAGAGCGCGCTCCAAGCCGAGGCTCTTCGAGAATTGGTGGTTGACGGGCACGCCGTCGACGACGGCGGTCTCCTCGCTCGCCGAGCGCTCCACGGCGAGGACGACCCGGTCGCCCCCGACCAGGGTGGCGGCGGCCACGGCCAGGAGCGAGACGACAGCCGTGATCGGCACGTGGCCATTGCGGGCACCGCGCCGGTTGAGCTCGAGAAGGAGAGGGTCGAGGGTGCGCCGCACCACGAGGAGGTCGAAGCCGGCCGCCTCCACCGCCGCGACGACGAAGGGTTTCGGATTGACGGCGAAGAGCAGCGGACGGAGGGGTCGGAGCGCCTCGGCGAGGACGAAGGAGTCCTTGCCTCCGCCGACCGGCACGAGGACCCGTCCCACCTCCGCGCTGACAGGGACGGCCACGGCAGAGCCGGAACGTCCCTCCCCCGTGCCGTGGACCTCGACGTCGAGGGGGACAGCCAGGCCGTTGGCGACGGCGAACTCACGTAGGCCGTCGTCGTAGAGGAGCCGGGCGACGGCGAGCTCGTCCTCGGGCACGGAGCGCTCGACGACTACGTGCCGGGGGGCCGCGGCCTTGTAGTAGCTGACGCCCGCAGCGAGGTGGAGCAGGTCGGCGGCGCGACCGAATGCCGGTGGGACCTCGGAGCCGGCGGTCGCGGGGCTCGTCGGGCGCAGGCCGGCGACGCCGAAGGACACCTGCTCCTCGAAGTCGAGCCGTGTCCCGCCCGCCGGACCGCAGAGGGCGTAGCGAAGCCGGAGGCTCCACGTGCCCGGGTCGAGCTCCCAGTCGGTCACCCGGAACGTCTCGATCGACCCCGGGTCGAACGGGCTGGCGTCGCGCATCGCGCCGGCCA
>JAJZJT010000274.1 GCA_021809995.1 Actinomycetes bacterium | reverse complement strand
CCGAGGTGGCCGCTGGTCGGTCGGGAGTCCGTCCGGCGGCTGAGCGTCTGGGGGTGCCGCACACCACGGCCCGGGGTTGGTGGCGGCGTTTCGAGGCAGGGGCGGCGCGCTGGGCGGCGGCGTTCGCTGTCACCCGCCACCAGCATGGGACCACCCTTCCGCCACGAGCATGGGACCACCTTGCCGCCACGAGCATGGGACCACCTCGTCTCGGTCTGTGCCGGTTCGTCCCGGTTCGTCCTGGTCGGTGCCGGTCTGTGCCGGTCTGTGCCGGTCCGTGCCGGTCCGTGCCGGTCCGTGCCGGTTCGTGCCGGTTCGTCCCGGTCCGTGCCGGTTCGTGCCGGTCCGTGCCGGTCCGTCCCCATCCGTCCCCGACCGTGCCGGCCCTCCGTGATGGTGGCAGCGCCCCTGATCGAGCGGCTGGGGCACAGTGGGTGACCGTCGATTGTCGGGCGTACGGTTGTCACCGGGCGGGATCGCCTGTGCGTGTTCGTCGGCGCTGTCGATCTCGGGTGTGACCGCAGACGTCGCATCCCCGGCCTCCCTATCCGTAAGGCAGAGAGAGAGGAACCAGCGACCATGCCGGCAAGCCCGATCGGCTTGGCGCTGCGTAACCGACACGCCGGACATCACACGCTGGTGTGGGCACGCGCCGAGCTCCACGCACCCGAGACCTTCACCCTCACCAGCCCCGCGTTCGATGCCGGTACCCCCATCCCCGAGCGGTACCGCGGCAGGATCTTCGGGGCGAACGTGTCACCTGCTCTCGCCTGGACCGCGCCGCCAGCCGACACCGCGGAGCTCGTGCTCGTCGTGCAAGACCCTGACGTCCCTTTCAGCAGACCCGCCACCCATGCGCTCACGGTCGGCATCGACCCGTCGCGACGCATTATCCCCGACAACGGCCTCACCCACCCCAGCCCGATCAGCGGGCTGAGACACGGCGCCGGCATCCTCGGCCGCCGCGGCTGGGCCGGCCCCAAGCCCCCGCGCTCGCACGGACCGCACACCTACGTCTTCCAGCTTTTCGCCCTGGACCACCAGCTCGAACTGCCCGACAGGTTCACCCTCGCCGATGCGCTGCACGCCATGGCCGGACATGTCATCGCACGCTGCCGACTCGACGGTACCTACGAGGTTCGCTGACCGCGGTGCAGCAGAGCTGAACCGTCCCCGCTGTCCCGACCGGATCGTCATGCGGCGGCCGGACCGCGCCCATCTGTGCCGGCGCCCGGCGCCCGACAGGCTGCAGGAGGTTCCGAACGGCGGTGGCCATGCCTGCGGTGCGCTCGTGCTCGGTCGTGGGCGTGGCGAAAAGCTGGTCTGCGACTGGCACGTTGCGGGCGCACCACGTGGCCGCACGCCCGACGTTTCACCGCTGACGGTCCCCACGCGACGTGGTGCGGCGCCGGTCAGCGGCCCGCCCTGCTCTTCGGATCCGTCGGCGGGCCCGGCGTCGCCGGTGTGCAGGTCACCCCTCCCGCAGTGGTGTGCCTAGTGAGGCACAAGCGTAGCTACATGCAGAGTGTGCCTGGACAGGCACACATTGGGCTAGGCTGATGGTGTGCCTGATGAGGCACACGCGCTGGAGGGTCTGGATGGAGCAGTGGACCGTACGGTCGGCCGAGGACTTAGGCCGGAGCATCGCGGACATTCGCCATGCTCGCGGACTCACCCAGAGCGAGCTGGCAGCGCAAGGAGGGCTGTCCCGCCCCTGGTTGGCCAAGCTCGAGGCTGGCCGCTCGACGCCGGTCCTCGACCACCTCCTCAGGCTGACACGCCGACTCGGCGCGACCATCACCATCACCTACGACGGCGACGATGGCCAGGCCTGAACCGCTCGGCGTCTGGTTGTACGGGTCCCGGGTCGCCGAATTGACCACCTCCGGGCCGGGCGACGTCACCCTCCGCTACAGCGACGAGACCCTCGGCCGCTGGCCGCGCAACACCCCCGTGCTGTCGTGTTCTCTGCCCCTCACCACCAGGCGACAGAAGGCGGCTGTCTACTTCAAGGGGATGCTCCCCGAGGGCCGGCACCTCCAGGCTGTCGCCGCCCAAGCGAAGGTCTCGACCATCGACATCGTCGGCCTGCTGGCCCGCTATGGCCGCGACGTCGCCGGCGCCACCGTGATCTCCGCAACGGAGCCGCAGGACCGGCCAGGCCGCCTCGAGCCCTACGACCCCGCCAGCCTGGCCGACGAGGTCGCCAACCTCCAGGATCATCCCCTCGGGGTGCACGACGACAGCGAACTGTCCATCGCCGGCCTGCAGAACAAGCTTCTCCTCATCGCCGATGGCGACGGCTGGGGACGCCCGGTCGGCGGCAGGCCCTCGACCCACATCCTGAAGGTCGAGGACCGTCGCTACCCGGGCCTGGTCACGATGGAAGCGGCCTGCCTGCGCCTTGCCCAGACCGTCGGTCTCACCAGCGGCGACGTGGCCCTCCAGACCATCGCAGGGCTTCCCTGCATCATCGTGTCGCGCTTCGACCGGTGCGTGGAGGCCGACGGAACGGTGGCCCGCATCCACCAAGAGGACGCCTGCCAAGCCCTCGGCCGGGACCCCGAGGCCAGCCACGGGAAGGGAAAGTACGAGGCGTTCGGCGGTCCAGCGCTGGCCGAGGTCGCGAGGGTCCTGGATCGGTGGGCCGCCGATCCTCTCAGCGAGCTCAAGCGGCTCGTGGCGGTGATCACCTTCACTGCGGCCATCGGCAACGCCGACGCACACGGTAAGAACCTCAGCCTGCTGCACACCGCTCCGGGCCAAGTCAGCCTGGCGCCGTTGTACGACACCGTCCCGACCGTGATGTGGCCGAGCCTGCCCGACCGCGCCGCCATGCGTATCAACGGCAAGCACAAGCTCTCGGCCGTCACCCTCGACGACATCGTCGCCGAAGCGGCCAGCTGGCGCCTGGCTCCCCAGGCAGCCCGGAGGACCGCCACCGACACCGCCGAGTCCCTGTTGGCCGCTCTCAGTGCCGGAGACGCACCCGAAGCGCTCACCGAGATGGTCCGCACCCGCCTCCGGGCGCTCCTGGCTGCCGGGAGCGGCCGCGCCGCGGGATAGTGGCCCGCCCTCCCCTTCGGCTGGACAGCGCCGCCAACCGAAACCACGGCGGCAGACGGACGCCCCCCTTGCGTTCACCAGGACGGCACCCCCTTGCGTTCACCAGGACGCAACTGAACCTCCCCCCTGGGACCGGACACCTGACGCCAGCAGAAGCTGGGGTGGACCTTCCCCCTCCGACAGGGCACCTCGCCAGCCAGAGCTGGTCCGGCTGGTGAGACCTGCCTCCGTACACCCCGAACATCGCCCTGCGCTGTGCGGGTTCCATGAACAGCGACACGTCGTCCTGGCCACCGCGGGCCGACGCCTCGTCCACGTGCACCGTGGTAAGCGTGCCGTTCGATGTCGCCGCGGTCGACGACCCTGATGGATCCAAAGCCGGCATGATCGCCGGATCGCTCGGAGAGATGACCCGGTTCCAGCAGATGTACGGCTACTGCAGGCCAGACCTCGCCGCAGCTGTCACGCATCTCGACGGGCACGTCGAGCACGACGGCGGTCCGTCCGTCACGTTCGGCGAGCTGTGCCCGCCGTCCGGGGCCCCTATGCGGAGGTGCTCGAGACGAGCGTTGTTCGGGACCCGAGAGGTGGGGTGCGGCCGGGAGTGGGGTGACCAGACGAGCACCGGACCGAGGGGGGAACGGACCCGTGACCCGGTACGGCTTGGTTCGCGTGCGCACGCTGTGCTGGCCGGGGGGCGCGAGCTGCTGGAGCACGAGAGCATCCCGCGGGCTG
>JAJZJT010000273.1 GCA_021809995.1 Actinomycetes bacterium | reverse complement strand
GGCGCGTCGAGGGCCCAGCCGGCGCGTCGAGGGCCCAGCCGGCGCGTCGAGGGCCCAGCCGGCCCGCCGGGTCGCAGCCGGGTCCTAACCTGTGCTCGTGCCTCGCGCTCGCCCGTCCATCGTCGACCAGCGGCGAGTCGCGGCCGCGTCGGGCCCAGCCGGCGACTCGTGGTCCCCCGGGGCGGTCCCCGACGGGGACGACCCGGCGGCGTCGCTCACCATCGGCGACCTCTACGCGCGTGTCGACCAGGCGCTCCGCCAAGCGCTGCCGGGGCAGGTCTGGGTGTCGGGCGAGGTGCGTTCGTTCAACGTCAGCTCGCGGGGCCACTGCTACCTCGACCTGGTCGACCCTCAGGGGTCGCACGACATGGGCGCGCCCGTCCTGAAAGTCGTGTGCTGGTCGAGCCGGTGGGTCCGGGTGCGCGCCACGCTGGAGCGACTGGGCATCTCCCTCGAGGCAGGCCTGGTGGTACGCGTGCGGGGCGAGGTCCAGCTCTACAAGCCGAGGGGCGATCTCAGCTTCATCCTGACCGAGCTCGACACCGACGCGCTGCTCGGGCGGGTGGCGGCCGAGCGGGCCCGCCTCGTCAAGGCGCTCGTCGACGAGGGGGTCTTCGACCGGAACCGCCAGCTGTCGGTCCCCGAGGTTCCCCTCCGGGTCGGGCTGGTCACCAGCCCGGGCACCGAGGGCTACCGCGACTTCGTCGGGACGCTTGCCGCGTCGGGGATGGCCTTCGACCTCCGCGTCGTCCCGACGCAGGTCCAGGGCCGCGAGGCGCCGGTGTCGGTCGCTCGGGCCATCGCCCAGCTGCAAGGGGAAGGATGTGACGTGCTGGTCGTCGTGCGAGGGGGCGGGTCGAAGGCCGACCTCGCCACGTTCGACACCGAGCCCGTGGCGCGGGCGATCGTGGCATCCGGGGTCCCGGTGTGGACGGGCATCGGGCACACCGGCGACCAGTCGGTCGCCGACGAGGTGGCCAACCGCAGCTTCATCACGCCGACCGAGTGCGGTCAGGAGCTCGCCCGTCGGGCCCGAGTGGCCTGGGAGGGGACGATGGGCGCGGGTCGCCGGGTGGCCCGCTTGGCGACCGTCCTCACCGACGACGCCGGCGACTCCCTGTCGCGGCGACGGCGCGGGGTCGTGGTGGCAGCGCGCAGCCAGACCGAGCGGCACGGCGAGCGCCTCGTCCACCGAGCGTGGGCCATCCGCGCCGCCGCCCTCCGCCAGGTCGACGCCAACCGACGCGAGCTCGGTGCCCGTGCACCGACTGTGGTGCGCGAGGCGCGCCGTTCGCTCCGCGAGCGTGAGCGCCACCTGGCCATGGCGGCCGGGCGCGTGGCGACCAGCGCGGCCTACCGCACCGAGGCCGAGGTGCGCCGGGTGGAGCAGTGGCGGCGGCTCCTCGCCGCCTACGACTACCAGCGGCAGCTCGAGCGCGGCTACTCGGTCACCCGCGACGCCTCCGGAGCGGTCCTGCGGTCGGTCGCCGACCTCGAGCGGGGTGCGCTCGTCGTCACGGAGGTCGCCGACGGAGCCGTACGGTCGCTGGTGGAGGAGACGAGTCGCCGCCGCCCGGAACCCGATGCGACGGCAGCCGACCCGGGTGCCGGCACCGTTCGACAGCACGAAAGGACGCACTGATGGCCACAGGCACCAAGCGACCCGACGGTGGCGCGAAGGCGGGCGCGCCCGGGTCGGATGGCTCGACCCCCGGCGTGCCCGTCGCCGAGCTCTCGTACTCCGACGCCAGCCAGGAGCTCGACGACATCATCGCCGAGCTCGAGGACGGCCTCGTCGACGTCGACCTGCTCGTCGCACGACTGCAACGGGCCACCGACATCGTCGACGAGCTCGACCGCCGTCTGCGCGGCACCCGTCTGCACGTCGAGGAGCTCGTCCCCCGTCTCGAGTCGATCGGACAGGTGGCGGACGACGAGCTCGGCGAGGAGGGGGGCGACGACGCCGACGAGAGGGACGAGGGAACGGCACCCGGCCTCTTCTGACGCAGGCCGCCGCCCGGGTGCCTACCATACGTCGGTGCCCGGCGACCTGGTGATGAAGGCGCTCAACCGCGTTCACCGGCTCGTGCTCGGGGCAACGGGCGGCCGGTTCGGCTGGGAGGCCTGGGGCATGCCGGTCGTCGAGCTGACGACCACGGGCCGGCGCACCGGCCTCTCGCGTACGACACTGCTGACCTCGCCGTACCAGGAGGGCTCGACGGTCGTCGTCGTGGCCTCTCGGGGTGGGGACGCGCACCACCCCGCCTGGTACTTGAACGTCCGAGACCACCCCGCGGTCACCGTCCGGGTGGGCGGTGGCCCGAGGCGCTCCATGCGGGCGGTCGTCGCGGACGAGGGCGAGCGGGCCCGCCTCTGGCCGGTCCTCACGGACCTGCACCCGAACTACGCCGGCTACCAGCGCCGGACGGACCGCGAGATCCCCGTGGTCCTCCTGGTCCCCGACGAGGGGGACGGGACCGGGGTGGGCTCGGGCTAGTTGATCCCGCGTCCGCGGCCCTGCCAGTAAGGCTCGCGCAGCTCGCGCTTCAAGATCTTCCCCGACGGGTTGCGGGGGAGCTCGCTCACGACGTCGACCGACGTCGGGCACTTGAAGTGGGCGAGGCGCTCGCGGGTGAACGCGATGAGGTCGGCTTCGAGCGCATCGGCGGGGCGGGTCTCGCCCGGGGCCGTGACCACCACGGCCTTGACCGTCTCGCCCCAGCGGTCGTCGGGGACGCCGATGACCGCGGCGTCGACGATCGAGGGGTGGGCGAGCAGGACGTTCTCGACCTCCGCCGGGTAGACGTTCTCGGCGCCGGTGACGATCATGTCCTTGATCCGGTCGTGGAGGAAGAGGTAGCCGTCGGCGTCCATCCATCCGGCGTCGCCGGTGCGGAACCAGCCGTCCTTGGTGAGGACCGCCTCGGTCTCCTCGGGCTTGTGCCAGTAGCCGGCCATGTTCTGGTCCGAGCGCGTCCAGACCTCGCCGACCCGCCCGATGGGGAGGTCCTCGCCGGAGCCCGGGTCGACGATACGCAGCTCGACGTGGGGAAAGGGCCTGCCGGCCGAGCGGAGGAGACGTGCACGCGGGCCCTCGGGGTCGTGGTCCTCGGGGAGCAGCGAGGTGATCGCACCGGTCGTCTCGGTGAGGCCGTAGACCTGGGCGAAGTCGCACTCGAGGGCCCGGATCGACCGCACGAGGACGTCGTCGCTGATCGGCGAGGCGCCGTAGAAGACGCACCGGAGCGAGGAGACGTCGGTTGTCGCCAGGGTGGGGCAGGCGAGCAGGAGCATCAGGACGGCGGGGACCACGAACGTCTCGGTGACCCGGTGCCGCTCGATGAGCGCCAACAGCACAGCCGGGTCGAGGTCGCGCACCACGACCGAGTGCCCGCCGTGCGACATGCCGGCGAGCGCCCAGCCGGTGCCGCCGATGTGGAAGAGGGGCATGGCCACGAGCGACACGGTGTCGGGGCCCACGTGGAAGATCTCCTCCGCCTCGGTGAGCACGCACGACAGGTTCCGGCCCGTCAGCATCACGCCCTTGGGCCGCCCGGTCGTCCCCGAGGTGTAGAGCTGCGTGACGACGTCGTCGGGGCCGGGGTCGAAGCCCGGGTCGGCGCCTGACCCCGTCCCACCGGTCCGCTCGAGCAGCCAGCCCTCGTAGCCGTCGTCCCCGCCCAGCCCGACGAACCGCGGTGCGGAGCCGAGCGCCTCGACGAGAGCGGGAACGTTGCCTCGGTAGTCGGGCCCCACGAAGACCACCCGCGCTTCGGCGTCCTCGAGGATGGCCGCCACCTCGGGGGCGGCCAGGCGCCAGTTGACGGCCACGCTCACCGCCCCGAGCAGTGCGG
>JAJZJT010000272.1 GCA_021809995.1 Actinomycetes bacterium | reverse complement strand
CGGAGCGGCGTGCCGCGTCGAGCCGTTGCCGTCGGCCGGCTCGCTCGCCGCCCGGGTGGTCGCCGTCGTGGCGCCTCTGGCAGGAACGGGTGCCTACCTGGGCTGGGTGGGTGCGAGCTACGGCAACGCGTTCCTGCCCTTCGAGGTGCAGACGCAGGGCGGCCACCGCGGTCCCCTGACGCAGCCCTTCACGTCGATGCTCCACAACGCCGACGCGTTCCTCCACGGGCACCACGTCGGGAGCGCCCTCCACATCCCTTGGGTCCTCCTCGCCGTGGTCCTCCTCGCCGTCGCCGCGCGCCGACTGCCCTCGTCCTACACGATCTTCGCGGCGGCGATGCTGGTCGTGTCGTTGTCGTCGACCAACCTCGACTCGTTCGAGCGCTACGCGCTGAGCGCCTTCCCGCTGGTGGTCGCCGGCGCGACGGTGACCACCCGTCCGGAGGTCTGGCGGGTGGTCGTGGTAGGCGCGACCGCCGCGCTCGTCGGCTACGGCCTGCTCGCCTTCCTCGGCATCGTCGTGCCCTGAACTGGGCCCGGACGGCGGCTCTCAGCCGAGCCTGGGCGACGGGCCGAGGCCGGTCTCGCGGCACCCCGGGCCCACGGCACGAGGCGCTAAGGTGCACCGTCGGACGGCCCTCCCGTGCAGCCGACCTGGATCCCCTACCCGGCCCGGTTGGCACCAGGGGGCCGCGAGACCCGAGGAGGACGGACCATCGTGACGAGCGCGAAACCGGCTGGCGACACCGGCCCGGGCCACGAGCCGACCGGGAGCGGCGTCGGCGACGTGGTGGTCATCGGCGCCGGTCCGGCCGGTCTGACGGCGGCACGTGAGCTCGTCACGGGTGGCGACACCCAGGTGACCGTGCTCGAGGCGGACTCGGTGGTGGGGGGGATCAGCCGGACGGCCGAGCGCGACGGCTGGCGGTTCGACATCGGCGGGCACCGCTTCTTCACCAAGGTCGGACGGGTCGAGACGTTCTGGCACGACGTCCTGCCCGCCGAGGACTTCCTCGTCCGGCCTCGGATGAGCCGCATCTACTACGGCGGCAAGTTCTACGACTACCCGATCAAGCTCGCCAACGCGCTTGGGAACCTCGGGCTCGTCGAGGCCGTGCGTTGCGCCCTGTCGTTCCTCTGGGTCCGGGTCCGTCCGCCTCGGGACACCTCGACCCTCGAGGGGTACATCGTCTCGAACTACGGGTGGCGGCTGTACCACCACTTCTTCAAGACCTACAACGAGAAGGTGTGGGGCGTCCCGGCCTCGGAGCTCTCCGCCGACTGGGGTGCGCAGCGCATCAAGGGCATGTCGCTGTGGACGGCCGTGTGGGAGCCGGTGCGGAGCTCGCTGCTCGGAGCCCGACGGGACCGCGCCTCCCAGGTCACCAGCTTGATCGAGGAGTTCCAGTACCCGAAGCTCGGCCCCGGGATGATGTGGGAAGCCTGCGCCGACCAGGTCGTCGCCGGCGGAGGGATCCTCCGGCTCGAGACCGAGGTCGAGGCCGTCCACGTCGACGGCGGACGGGCCACGGGCGTGACGGTCCGCGACAGGACGGGGGCCCGCGAGCGGCTCGGCGCCGACCACGTCGTCTCGTCGATGCCGCTCGCCGCTCTCGTGCGAGCGATCGAGCCGGCGGCGCCCGCCGAGGTCCTCGGGGCGGCGGACGCGCTCAACTACCGCGACTTCCTCACGGTCGCTCTGGTCGTGCCGGTCGAGCGCGGGTTCCCCGACAACTGGATCTACGTGCACTCGCCGGACGTGAAGGTCGGGCGCATCCAGAACTTCGGCTCGTGGTCGCCCTTCCTGGTCAAGGACGGCTTCACCTGCCTCGGTCTCGAGTACTTCGTCTTCGAGGGCGACGACCTCTGGTCGAGCCCCGACGAGGCGCTCGTCGAGCGCGCGTCCGACGAGCTCCAGCGCATCGGACTGGTGAACGCCGCCGACGTCAAGGCCGGCTACGTCGTGCGGGTGCCCAAGGCCTACCCCGTCTACGACGACGCCTATCGGGACAACGTCGAGGTCATCCGCCGTTGGCTCGAGCAGGCGGCTGGCAACGTCCACCCCGTCGGCCGAAACGGCATGCACAAGTACAACAACCAGGACCACTCCATGTACACGGCGATGCTCACGGTCGAGAACCTGCGGGGCGCGGCGCACGACATCTGGGCCGTCAACGTCGAGGACGAGTACCACGAGTCGGGCCCCTCCGGCTCGTCGTCCGAGGGCACGGGCCGCGCCGCTCCCGTCGTGCCACGCTCGATCGCCACGCGCGGTGACAGCGCCCCCGCGCGCACCTGATCGGGCGCGCCTCGCCCGGGCCGGTCGCTCCCGCAGGGCACCGGAGCTGCGGGCCGGCCTCACCGACGCCGGCCCGGTCGCCGTCGCCGGACTGCTCGTCAACGGTGCCAGCGCCCTGGTGGTCGTCGTCGTGGCACGCCTCGTCTCGCCGCGGGAGTACGGCGCCGTCAACCAGCTGCTCGGTCTCTTCTTCGTGCTGTCCATGCCCGGCTCCGCCGTCCTCGTCGGCGTCGTACGCCGGGTCACCGCCTGGCGGATGGCCGGGCAGCTGCACCTCGTCACCCGGTGGGTCCGACGCGTCCACCGCCTCCTCGGCGGGCTCGTCGTCGTCGGCGCCGTCGTCGTCACCGTGACGCAGTCGTGGATCGCCCAGCAGCTCGGCCTGCCGAGCGACGCGGGCGTCGTCACCGTGCTCGTGGCCGGGGGACTGTGGATCGTGCTCTGCGTCGACCGGGGGCTGCTGCAGTCGGAACGGGCGTACCGCCCGCTCGCCGGCAACCTGCTCCTCGAGGGAGCGGGGCGCACGACGGCCGTCCTCGTCCTCGTCCTCGCCGGGCTCGGCGTCGCCGGCTACGGGCTCGGCGTGCTCCTCGGCGAGGTCGGCGCTGTCGTCGAGGCGCGCTGGGTCATCCGACGGCGCGGCATCGCCTCTGCCGGCGAGGGGCAGCCGGAGCATCCCGGTCTCGACATCGTGCCCACCGAAGCGGCCACCGCCGACCAGGTGCCCGTGCTCGTCACGCCCTCCGGGCGCCGCCAGCTCCTCGGCGACGTGGCGGCCGCCTTCGTCGCGCTCGGCCTGCTGGCCCTGTTGCAGAACGCTGATGTCATCGTGGTGGGACGGTACGACCGCGCTGCCGCCGGGCCGTACGCCGCCATCTCGGTCGCCTCGAAGGCGCTCGTCTTCGCCGCCCTCGCGCTCGGGTCGTACCTGCTCCCCGAGGCGACCATCCGGTGGCACGCCGGGGGCCATGCCATGCGGCAGTTGGGCGTGACGCTCGTCCTCGCCGAGCTGCCGGCCGCCGTGCTCCTCTGCCTGGCCGTCTCCGTGCCGAAGCCGCTGCTCCGGCTGGTCTTCTCGGCCCGTCTGACAGCGGCGGCGCCGGCGTTCGCCACGCTGGCCGCTGCTATGGCGTTCCTGTGCGTCACTGTGCTGCTGACCAACTACCTGATCGGCACCGGCACCCGTTGGGTCGTGGGCGTGCTGGGCGGCGGGGGGCTCGCCGTGCTCGGCGCCGTCGTAGCCGCGCGCGGGCGGCCCGTCGCCACCGCCCGGGCCGACCTGGCCGTCCAAGCCGCCGTCTGCGTCGCTCTCTGCGCCAGCTTCCTCCTCGTCCACCATCGTCGCCACGGTGAGCGGTGGCGTGCCCGGTTCGGCACGGCCTACCCGTGGGCGCCGGGCTTCCTCGTTCGGACGGCCCTTGGCCGCACAGGTCCGGCCAAGGGCCAGGCCGGCGCCACTACACTTGCCAGGGGCGGGTCGGGGTCGGCGACGGGGGATGGGGATCCGTGACGACGAAGGCAGACGGCGCTGGCGCGGCGGGGTCGGGGTCGGGGGGCGCGCCGCTCTTCCGGGGTGCTCCAGCCGCTGGACGGCCG
>JAJZJT010000271.1 GCA_021809995.1 Actinomycetes bacterium | reverse complement strand
CGAGTCCGCCCAGCGCGAGGCCCAGGCCTACTTCGGTCGGAGCGAGTGCTACCTCGAGCGCTACCTGGCCTGGCCCCGGCACGTCGAGATGCAGATCATCGCCGACACCCACGGCAACACGCTGTGGCTCGGCGAGCGCGACTGCTCGGCCCAGCGCCGGCACCAGAAGCTCATCGAGGAGAGCCCGGCTCCCCACTTCCCCGACGAGGTCCGCCGGGCCATGGGCGAGGCCTCGGTGCGCGTCGCCGAGGCGTGCGGCTACGTCAACGCCGGGACCGTCGAGTTCCTCTACCAGGACGGCGAGTTCTTCTTCCTCGAGATGAACACGCGGCTGCAGGTGGAGCACCCCGTCACCGAGCTGGTCACCGGGCTCGACCTGGTGGAGTGGCAGCTCCGGGTGGCCTCGGGCGAACCGCTCGGCTTCACCCAGGAGGACGTGCGTCGCGACGGGCACGCCATCGAGGTCCGGATCAACGCCGAGGACCCGGCCGGGGGCGCGTTCACCCCATCGCCGGGGACGATCACCTCGCTCGTCGCTCCGGGCGGGCCCGGCGTCCGCCTCGACGCCGGCTACCAGGCCGGGGACACGGTCAGCCAGTTCTACGACAACCTGGTGGCCAAGCTCGTGGTCTGGGGACACGACCGCGAGGCGGCCCGGCGACGCATGCTCCGCGCCATCGCCGAGACGGTCGTCGAGGGCGTGGCCACCACGCTGCCGGCGGACGTCGCCATCCTCGCCCACGAGGACTTCGCCTCGGGCACTCACTCGACCAACTGGGTCGAGCAGCGGCTCGACCTCTCCGAGGTGCGCTCGAGCCCGGCCGCAGTCGCGCCGCCGCCCGGCGACGAGCCGAGGGTCCTGCGCGACGTGACCGCCGAGGTCGACGGCCGCCGCTACCAGGTGAAGCTGTGGGTCCCCGACCCCGGCGACGTGGTGGTCGCCGCCGGGCGCGCTGCGGGACCGGCACGCCCGGGTGGCGGACGCCGGCCCAAGGCGGCGGCCGGTGCCTCGGGCTCCGGGACCGTGTCGGTGCCCATGCAGGGGACGATCGTCAAGGTGGCGGTGTCAGAAGGCGACGAGGTCGAGGTCGGCCAGGTCGTCTGCGTGCTCGAGGCCATGAAGATGGAGAACAACGTCGTGGCCGAGAAGGGCGGCACGGTGAAGGAGGTCCGGGTGTCGGCCGGCGACTCCGTCGGACCGGGCGACGTCATCGCCGTCATCGAGTAGGCAGGGCAGGTCGGTGGGCACCGCCGGTCACGGCGAGGTGGGCACCGCCGGTCAGGGCGAGGCGGGCACCGCCGGTCAGGGCGAGGCGGGCACCGCCGGTCAGGGCGAGGCGGGCACCGCCGGTCAGGCGAAGGAGCGGGCCGGGCGAGCGGTCGCCGCCGTCCTCGACGAGCTGGTCGGGCTCAGTCACGACATCCACGCCCACCCCGAGACGAACTTCGCCGAAGAGCACGCCGCGGCGGCGACCGCCGAGCTCCTCGCCGCCCACGGGCTGTCCGTGACCAAGGGAGCCGGTGGGCTGCCGACCGCCTTCGTCGCCACGGCCGGATCGGGACCCGTGACCGTTGCGATCTGCGCCGAGTACGACGCCCTCCCCGGCGTCGGCCACGCGTGCGGCCACAACATCATCGCCGCGGCGGCAGCGGGAGCCGGCGTGGCACTGGCCGCCGTCGCCGACGACGTGGGCCTCACCGTACGGGTCGTCGGCACGCCCGGCGAGGAGGGCGGCGGCGGGAAGATCTCCCTCCTCGAGGCGGGCGTCTTCGACGGCGCTCACGCCGCCCTGATGGTCCACCCGTGGCCGGAGGACAGGCTGGTGGCCGAGTGCCTCGCCGTGTCGCACTTCGACATCGCCTTCGACGGCCGCACGGCGCACGCCTCGGCGGCCCCCTGGGAGGGGGCGAACGCTGCGGACGCCATGGTGGTGGCCCAGGTTGCCATCGGCCTGCTCCGCCAGCAGCTGCCTCCCGGTGACCAGGTCCACGGGATCGTGACCTCGGGTGGCGAGGCGGCGAACATCGTCCCCGGCCGGGTGACGGGCCGCTTCATGGCCCGGGCCCGCTCCCTCCAGGAGCTCGAAGCGCTCGAGCCCCGGGTGATGGCGTGCTTCGAGGCCGGTGCCACGGCTGCCGGCGTGCACCTGGCCCGTACCGACCTCGCACCCGTCTACAGCCACATGGTCACCGACGCCCCGCTGCTCGCCGCCTACCGCTCCAGCGCCGAGGCGCTCGGGCGCACGTTCCCCGCCGACGACGCCGGCGTGCCGCCGCCGACGCTCTCCACCGACATGGCGAACGTGTCCCTCGCCATGCCGACCATCCACCCCCTCCTCGGCATCGAGGCGGGCGGAGCCGTCAACCACCAGCCGGCCTTTGCCGCCGCGTGCGTCACTCCGTCGGCCGATCGAGCCATCTCCGACGGCGCCGTGGCCCTGGCGTGGACGGCGATCGACGCTGCCGCCGACCCGGCGCTGCGCGCCCACCTGCTCGAGCGCGTCCGGAACTGAGGGAGCGAGCCCGAGGGGTGGGTCCGGGCACATGTTTGCTTGCCGACAAGCAACTACCGGGTAGGCTGATGTCGTGGGCGAGCGAGAAGCACCAGGGCGATCAGCGACGAAGGCCGGCCCGTCCGTCGGACGGGCCGGCGGCAGGGCCCGCACGGGAGCCCCCACGGGCGGGTCGCGCCCGAGCTTCACCGAGGACCGCCTGGCCCGTCTGCGACGCGCTGTCGGCCGAACGGCCCGCGGGCTGCGTCACACGGCGGGCGGTGCCGAGCTGACCCCCACGCAGGTCGAGGTGCTCGCGACCGTTGCCCGGACAGGGCCCGTCCGTCCCTCGGAGCTGGCTGCCGCCGAGCAGCTCCACCCCACCATGCTGTCGCGGATCGCCGGCAAGCTCGAGGCCGCGGGCCTCGTGGAGCGCCTCCCCGACCCTGCCGACGGGCGGGCCGCCGCCCTGGCCGTCACGTCCGAGGGAGCCGCCCGGGCCGCCCAGGTCCGCCACGAGCGCACCGAGGCCCTCCGCGCCGCGGTCGGTCGGCTCGACCCGGACACCCGGCACGCCCTTGCCGAGGCCGTCCCCGCACTCGAGGCACTGGCGGAGGCCATCCAGCAGGGGAACGCGTGAGCCTGCGGGCGACCGGACGGCGGACCTTCTCGTCCCTGTCGGTCCCGAACTACCGGAAGTACTTCACCGGCCAGGCGATCTCGCTGATCGGGACGTGGATGCAGGGAACGGCCCAGTCGTGGCTGGTGCTCACCGTGACGCACTCGGCGGTCGACCTCGGGCTCGTCGTCGCGCTCCAGACCCTCCCCGTGCTGCTCCTCGGCCCCTACGCCGGCGTCATCGCCGACCGGGCCGACAAGCGGCGCCTCATGGTGGCGCTCCAGTCGGCGATGGGCGTCCAGGCTCTCGTGCTCGGCGTGCTCACGCTTGCCGGCGTCGTCACCTTCGTCGACATCTGCGTCCTCGCCGTCGTCCTCGGGCTCAACAATTGCTTCGAGAACCCCGCCCGGCAGGCTTTCGTGCTCGAGATGGTGGGAGCGGGCGACCTGCGCAACGCCGTCAGCCTGAACTCGACCCTGGTCAATGCTGCCCGGGCCGTGGGGCCGGCGATCGCCGGCCTCTTCATCGCCACGGTCGGGACGGGGTGGTGCTTCGTCGCCAACGCGGTGAGCTTCGTCGCCGTCGTGGTGTCGCTCGTGACGATGGACGTGCGCTCCCTCGAGCCCAGCCCACCCGCGTCGCGGGGCAAGGGCCAGCTTCGCGAGGGACTGCGCTACGTGGCCCGCACCCCCGAACTGGGCATCCCACTGCTCATGATGGGCCTCGTCGGCATGCTCGCCTACGAGTTCCAGGTGACGCTCCCCGTCACCGCCCAACGCGTCTTCCACGGCGGCT
>JAJZJT010000270.1 GCA_021809995.1 Actinomycetes bacterium | reverse complement strand
CTGGCGGCGGACGATCTCGGCCCGCAGGGCAGGGTCCTGTGGGGCCCTGACCTCGACGGCCAGGCCGAAGCGGTCGAGCAGTTGGGGGCGCAGCTCCCCCTCCTCGGGGTTCATCGACCCGACCAGCACGAACCGTGCGGGGTGGGTCTCGGAGAACCCGTCGCGTTCGACGCGGTTCATGCCCGAGACGGCCACGTCGAGCAGGACGTCCACCAGATGGTCCGGCAGGAGGTTCACTTCGTCCACATAGAGGACCCCACCGTGGGCCGCGGCGAGCAGCCCCGGGCGGAAGGCGTGCGCTCGGGAATCGAGGAGCGCGGCGACGTCGAGCGCGCCGATGACCCGGTCCTCGCTGGCCCCGAGGGGGAGCTCGACGAACGGTGTGCCTGCGGGCAACAGGTCTGCCAGCCCCCGGGCCAGGGTCGTCTTGGCCGAGCCCTTGTCCCCGCGCAGCAGCACCCCACCGAGCCGCGGCTCGACGGCCGCCAGGAGCAGCGCCAGCTTGGCGTCGTCCTGGCCGACGACGGAGGAGAACGGGAGGTGCGCGCTCATCGGGACTCCTCCCACCCGTCGGCCTCGAGGAGCGCCCGCCGCAACATGTCGGCGGTCTCGTCGTCGGGCTTCCACCGGCCCCGCTCCTCGGCTTCGAGGAGCCGCTCGACGATGGATCTGAGCGCCCAAGGGTTGGACTGCTCGAAGAATGCCCGGTTCTCATGGTCTGCGACGTAAGCCTGGGCCACCCGGTCGTACATCCATGGCTGTGCGACATGGGCGGTGACGTCGTAGCCGAACAGGTAGTCGACAGTGGCGGCCATCTCGAACGCACCCTTGTAGCCGTGTCGGCGCATGGCCTGCAGCCACTTGGGGTTGATCACCCGGGTCCGCACCACCCTGGCGGCCTCCTCGGCCAGGGAGCGGACCAGCGGCCGAGCCGGGTTGGCCGAGTCGCCGAACCACGCCTTGGGGTCGCGGCCGGTGAGGGAGCGGATGGTGGCGACCATCCCGCCGTGCTCCTGCAGGTAGTCGTCGGAGTCGAAGATGTCGTGCTCGCGGTTGTCCTGGTTCTTGACGGCGACGTCGATGGCCGCGAACCGCCGCTGCATGGCCTCGACGGCGGGCCGTCCGAACCCGCTCCTGGTGTACGACCAGCCCGACCAGGCGACGTACACCGCGGCGAGGTCGTCGTCGGAGCGCCAGTCGCGGCCCTCGAGCAGCGACAGGATGCCGACGCCGTAGGCGCCCGGGGCGGGTCCGTAGACCCTGGGGTCCTCGGCGCCATGGGCCCGGACGAAGTTGTGCGCGGCGGGTTCGTCGAGCCCGGCGACCAGCTGAACAGCTTCGTCGAGTAGGTCGACCAGCGCCGGGAAGGCGTCGCGGAAGAACCCCGAGATCCGAAGGGTGACGTCGACGCGGGGTCGTCCGAGCTCCGCCATCGGGATCGGTTCGAGGCCGACGACGCGCCGCGACCGCTCCTCCCACACCGGGCGCACGCCGAGGAGCGCCAGGGCCTCGGCCACGTCGTCTCCGTGGGTGCGCATGGCGGCGGTGCCCCACAGGACGAGGCCGACGGTCTGGGGATAGCAGCCCTCCTCGTCGAGGTGGCGGGCGAGGACGGCGTCGGCCAACTTCGTTCCGACCTCGAAGGCGAGCTCCGTCGGCAGCGCCTTCGGGTCGACGGAGTAGAAGTTCCGGCCGGTGGGCAGGACGTAGGCGCAGCCGCGGGTGAGGGCGCCGCTCGGGCCGGCCGGCACGTACCGGCCGTCGAGACCGGCTAGCAGGTTGGCGACCTCGTCGCCGGCCCGGCGCAGGTTGGGGACCAGCCACTCGCAGATCCATGCCATCGTCGGCGACGCGTCGGGGGGCGCCACCCAGCCCTCGGAGGCGGCCGCGACGACGAGTGAACGGCACGCCTCCTCGATCCGATCGAGATGGCGCGGGTCGTCGCCGTCGAGCCCGAGGTCAGACGCCACCTGCTGGCGGAGCGACGGGACACGACCCTGGGGCAGGCGGGTGATGGCCAGCACCAGGTCGACGAGGGCGTCGTCCGCCGGCACCGCACCGAGGACGTGGAGCCCACCACGGATCTGCGCGTCCTTCAAGGTGCACAGGTAGCCGTCGACGGCGAGGACGACGTCGTCGAACCCGTCGTCGGGCGCCACCGCCGACAGGCCGAGGTCCTCGTCGATGCTGGCTTCGCGCAACAGCGCCCAGATCCGCTCGCGCAGGGCGGGGAGCTTGGTCGGGTCGAGCGACTGCAGCTGGGCGTACTCGTCGAAGAGCTGTTCGAGCCGGGCGAGGTCGTCGTAGGTGTCAGCTCTGGTCATCGGCGGGAGCAGGTGGTCGACGACGACCGCGTGGCTGCGGCGCTTGGCCTGGGTGCCCTCGCCGGGGTCGTTGACCACAAAGGGGTAGAACAGCGGCACGTCACCGAGCGCGGCGTCGGGCCAGCACCCGGCCGACAGGCCGACGGCCTTGCCGGGCAGCCACTCGAGGGTGCCGTGCTTGCCCAGGTGGACGATGGCGTCGGCACCCCACACCTCGTCGAGCCAGCGGTAGAAGGCGAGGTAGTGGTGGGCGGGGGGCAGCGACGGCGAGTGGTAAACGGCCACCGGGTCGTCGCCATAGCCCCGGGGGGGTTGGATGGCGATGACCACGTTGGCGAGCTCGATGCCGCTGAACACGAGCTGGTCGTCGTGGACCCGGTGCCGACCCGAGGGCGGGCCCCACACCGACTCGAGCTCCTCCCTGGCCGCGTCGGGAAGGGCGGCGAACCAGCCGGCGTAGTCTCCGGCCGCCATGCTGCCGACGGCGACGGCGAGCTGGCCGTCGGTGAGGTCGTCGGCGTCGTAGGTCAAGCCGTCGGCCAGGGCGGCCATCAACGTGTCGCCGTCTTTCGGCCGGGCCGCCACCCGGTACCCGGCGGCCGAGAGCGCGTCGAGGATCACGAGCGCCGACGCCGGGGTGTCCAGACCGACCGCGTTGCCCAGCCGGCTTCGCTTGGTCGGGTAGGCGGACAGGACGATGGCGATCCGCCGCTCGGCGGGGGGCTTGGCCTGCAAGGCGGCCAGGCGCACGGCGAGACCGGCGACCCGCGCCGCGCGGTCGGGGATGCTGCGGTATGCCCGGACGCTCGTGCCGAGCTGGTCGCCGTCGTCGACGACCTCGCTGAAGGCGAAGGCCGGGGCGATGATGCGCCCGTCGAGCTCGGGGATGGCGACGCCCGAGGTGACGTCGTAGGGGCCGAGCCCCGCGTCGGACGCCGCCCACTCCTCGCTCGAACGTCCGGCGGAGGGGGCCTGGACGACCGGGATATCGAGCTCCGCCAGCTCCGAGACGTCCCAGCCTTCGCCATCGAGCCCCCCGCGGGCACCGGTCGTACCGGCGGCGGCGGCCGCGCCGCCGGCGGCGAGGACCGTCGTGATGAGGGCTCGGGCCCCCTGGCGGGCGAGGAGCTCGACGATCGGCCTGGCGGCCCGGTCGCGCAGGGTGTAGCACCACAGCGCCAGTGGTCGCCCGCCCGCTGCGCTGACCGCGGCGCACAGATCGTCGACGAATTGCGTGTTGCCGACGACGAGATGGGCCCGGTAGAAGACGATGCCGACCACCGGACCGGTTCCCGCTGGGTCGGGCTGGCGCCAGACGCCGTGCTCGGCGATGGGGCTCGGAGCCTCGAAGCCCCACCCGTCGAAGCAGACGGTGTCGGCGACGAAGCGGAGCAGGTTCTCGAGGTTGGCCGGGCCTCCATGCACCAGGTAGGCGAACGCCGCGGTGACCGTGGCGCTCGGTGCGGTCGACGCCGCGGTCAGCTCGGCGTCGGGGACCGCCTCGCCGGCGAAGGCCAGCAGCGCCACGCCGTGGCGCGCGCACTCGGCGCGCAGGCGGTCGAAGCCTTCGGGCCAGGCCCGGCGGCCGCCGAGGAGGCGGACCAGCACGCAGCGGGCGTCG
>JAJZJT010000269.1 GCA_021809995.1 Actinomycetes bacterium | reverse complement strand
GCCGCGCTCCGAGGTCCCTCACGTCTACCTGGCCGGGGCGAAAGGGCTCCGTGACGACCTCCCCGACTGAGGCCTCCGGGGCACCGGAGAGCGCGAACGGCTTCGACGCGGGGGAGGCGGGCCCGCGGCGGGCCCTCGTCGTGGGCACCGGGCTGATCGGCGCCTCGCTCGGTCTCGCCCTGCGGCGGGCCGGCTGGCACGTGAGCGGGACCGACGTCGCGCCGGGGGTGGCAGCCGACGCCGTCGCGCTGGGGGCGCTCGACCGCGCCGGCGACGACGTCGATGCCACGCTCGCGGTGGTGGCCACGCCGGTCCGGGCGATCGCCGGGACCGTCACCGACCTGCTCGCGGACCCCGCTCGGAGACCGGACCTGGTCGTCACCGACGTCGGCGGGACCAAGGGCGCGCTGGTCGCCGCCGTCGACCACCCGCGCTTCGTCGGCGGCCACCCCATGGCCGGCTCCGAGCAGGTGGGCGTGGCAGGCGCCCGTGCCGACCTGTTCGTCGGGGCGAGCTGGGTGCTGACCCCCACTGACGTCACCGATCCCGTTGCCTATGCGCGGGTCCGGGCCGTGGTCGCCGGCTTCGGGGCCCAGGTCATCGCCCTCCCGCCCGCCCAGCACGACGCGTTGGTCGCCGTGGTCTCCCACGTGCCTCACCTGACCGCCGCCACGCTGATGGACCTCGCCGCCGGGGTCGCCGAGCGCCACGCCGCGCTCTTGCCGCTCGCCGCCGGTGGGTTCCGCGACATGACCCGGGTAGCCGCCGGTCACCCGGGCATCTGGCCGGACATCTGCGAGGACAACGCCCCGGCCATCGTGGAGACGCTCGACAGCCTGATCGACGCCCTTTCCGCCATGCGTCGGCGAGTGGCGGAGGGTGACCGGACGTCGCTGCTCGCCGTGCTCGAGCGGGCCTCGGTGGCTCGGCGGGCGCTGTCGGAGCGGGTACCGCGCCCAGAGGAGCTCGCCGAGGTGCGGGTGCCGGTTCCCGACCGTCCCGGCGTCCTCGCCGAGGTCACCACGTTGGCGGCCGAGCTCGGGGTCAACATCGTCGACCTCGACCTCGCCCACTCGGTCGAGGGCTTGCTCGGAGTCCTGGTCCTCGTGGTGGGGAGCAAGGCGGCGCCCACCCTGGTGGATGCCCTCCTCGAGCGGGGGCACCGGGCGACGGCCGTGCCCGTGGGAGCGGGGCGGTGAGGGACGAGGAAGTCGTCTCGAGCGCCGGGGGCAAGGTCGAGACCGCCCGCATCCCCGGCGGACGGCCGCTCGTGGGCGCCGTCAGCGTCCCCGGCGACAAGTCGATCTCGCACCGCGCCCTGCTCATCGGGGCGCTCGCGCCGGGGACCTCGACCGTCTCGGGCCTCTCCGACGGAGACGACGTGGCCCGCACGCGCACCGCCGTCGAGGCTCTGGGCGCCCGTGTGGCCGGGGAGGGCGGCTCGGTGGCGGTGACTGGTGGGGCGTTGCACGCGCCGGACGGCACCCTCGACCTCGGGAACTCGGGGACCGGTCTGCGGCTGCTGATGGGCGTGGTGGCGGGACTGGCAGGATCGACCACGCTGACGGGAGACGCCTCGCTCCGGTCGCGGCCGATGGACCGGGTGGCGCAGCCCCTCGCGCTGATGGGTGCCGCGGTGACCGGCGCGGGTGATCGGTGCCAGCCCCCGGTGACGGTGGTGGGCGGTCCGCTGGTCGGCATCGAGTACACGCCACCGGTGGCGAGCGCCCAGGTGAAGTCGGCGGTGCTGCTGGCGGGAGTGGGCGCCCGGGGGGTCACCGTCGTGCGCGAACCGGTGGCCACGCGGGCGCACACCGAGGAGCTCCTCGCCCTGGCCGGGGCCGATGTCACGGTCGAGCGCTCGGGGGGCGGGACGGTCGTGACGCTCCGGTCGGGGACGCTGCGACCGTTCGCCATCGTCGTGCCGGGTGACCCGTCGCAGGCGGCGTTCTGGGTCGTGGCGGCGACGCTGGTGCCCGGCAGCGAGGTGACGGTCACGGGCGTCCACGTGAGCCCGGAGCGCACCGGGTTCCTCGGCGTCCTCGCCCGGATGGGCGCGCGGGTGTCCGTCGAGCGGCGAGGACCGGCGCTCGCCGACCTCCACGTGGCCCCGGCGCCCCTCGTCGGCACCGACGTGCCGGCGTCCGAGGTCCCCTCACTGGACGAGGTCCCGGTCCTCGCCGTCGCCGCCGCAGCGGCCTCGGGCCGGACTCGCTTCGCTGACGTGGGGGAGCTCCGCGTGAAGGAGTCCGACCGCCTGGCGGCGACGGCAGCGCTGGTGGAGGCGCTGGGGGCCGGCGCGACCGTGGAGGGGGACGACCTCGTCGTCGACGGCGTCGACCTCGGCGGTGGGGGCGCCTTCCGCCCCGCGTGGGTCGACGCCGGGCTCGACCACCGGATGGCCATGGCGGCAGCGGTGGCCGGCATGGCGACGCCGGGCCCGGTGGGAGGACCGGGCGGGGTGGCGGTGGCGGGCTGGGACGCCGTGGCGACGAGCTACCCGTCGTTCCTCGACGACCTCGCCCGCCTCGCCGGCGACGTGGGGGACCACCGGTGACCGGCGCCGGCGCTCCGGCGCGGCGAGGCCCGCTCGTGGCGATCGACGGCCCGGCGGGATCGGGCAAGACGACGGTGTCGCGCGCCCTTGCCGAGCGGCTCGCCGTCGACCGGCTGGACACCGGGGCGATGTACCGGGCCGTGACCTGGCTGGCCCTCGCCCGCGGGGTCGACCTCACCGACGGCCCGGCCCTCGGGCTGCTTGCCCGTCGCGGCTGCCTCGAGGTCGGGGAGCGGGTGGTGGCCGACGGCACCGACGTCACCGCGGCCATCCGCTCGCCGGAGGTGTCGGCGAGCGTGTCGCTGGTGGCCGCCCACCCCGAGGTACGCGCCGTGCTCGTCGAACGCCAGCGCCGCTGGGTGTCGGAGCGGAGCGGTGCCGTCGTCGAGGGACGGGACATCGGGTCGGTCGTCCTACCCGACGCCGACGTCAAGGTCTACCTCGACGCGGCGCCCGAGGAGCGGGCGCGGCGGAGGGCCGACGAGCGCGCTGCGGGGGTGGCCCGGCGCGACGAGCTCGACCGTGGCCGGGCGGCGTCGCCGCTGGCGGTGGCCGAGGGAGCGCGTGTGATCGACACGACGGGACGGGCCGTCGGCGACATCGTGGAGGAGATCGTGGGATGGCTGACGACGACGAGGTGACGGCGGGGACGGACGTGGTGGTCGACACCGCCACCTCGCCGCTGTACCACTTCCTGCGGGGGATCACCCACGCGCTGAACCGGTTGCTGTTCCGGACCACGGTCGAGGGCCGCGAGCACGTGCCGCCGACCGGCCCGGTGATCCTCGCACCCGTGCACCGGTCGTTCGTCGACTTCTTCATCGCGTCGGAGGTCACCGAGCGCAAGCTCCACTACATGGCGAAGGACAGCCTCTGGAAGCATCCCCGCGCCGGGCGGTTCCTGCTGTCGGTGGGTGCCTTCCCCGTCCGCCGCGGCGCCGCGGACCGCGAGGCGCTCCGGCGGGCCCAGCGCGTGCTCGAGGCCGGCGAGGTCCTCGTGCTCTTCCCCGAGGGCACCCGGCGCAGCGGTCCCGTCGTCGAGGACCTCCTCGAGGGGGTGGCCTTCCTCGCCGCCCGGACGGGCGCGACGGTCGTCCCCGTGGGCATCGGCGGTTCGGCGTCGGTGATGCCCAAGGGATCCCGCCTGCCCCGTCCCCGGCACGTCCACGTCGTGGTGGGGGAGCCCCTTCCCCCCGTGGGACGCTCTCAGTCGGGGCGGGTCCCGCGCTCACAGCTGCGGGCGGCGACCGACCAGCTGCGCGAGGCCGTCCAGGAGCTCTACGACCGCGCGGTCGAGCGGACCGGCCGGTACTGACGTCGGGGCGACGCCGTCCCCGCCGGGACCCGCGCGGCGACGCTCGGCGGGCGGGCTCAGCGCCGGGCGGGCTCAGCGCCGGGCGGGCTCAGCGC
>JAJZJT010000268.1 GCA_021809995.1 Actinomycetes bacterium | reverse complement strand
TCCCGTGCCGGGACCGGAGGCAGGGACGGTGCGGTGGGTGCTGCGCCTCGCCTACGACGGAGCCCCCTTCCGCGGCTTCGCCGCCCAGGACGGCCAGGTGACCGTGGCCGGGGCGCTCTCCGAAGCGCTCGGGCGCCACGTCGGGACACCGGTCACCCTGGTCTGTGCCGGCCGCACCGACGCCGGGGTGCACGCACTCGACCAGGTCGTCCACTTCGACGTGCCCGAGCACGTTGCCGCGTCGCTGGACGCCGCCGCGCTCGTCCGGTCGTGCAACCGCCAGCTCGCGCCTGCTGTCGCCGTCCGGTCGGCGGCGCCGGCGCCGGCGGGGTTCGACGCCCGCCGCTCGGCGACGGCGAGACGCTACCGGTACCTCGTCCTCAACGCACCCGTTCCCGACCCGCTGCTCGCCCCCCGGGCGTGGCACGTTGCCGACCCGCTCGACGTCCGCACCATGGCGACGGCCGCCGACGCCCTCGTCGGCGAGCACGATTTCCGCGCTTTCTGCCGGCGCCCGCCCGGTGCCGGTCGTGGCGACCCGATCGTCCGCCGCGTCCTCACCACCGCGTTCACGACGGTGAGCGGTGTCCTCGCCCCGCCGGTCGGGACCCTCGTCGCCTTCGAGATCGCGGCCAATGCCTTCTGCCACCAGATGGTGCGCTCGATCGTCGGCACCTTGGTCGAGGTCGGCCGGGGCAGGCGGAGGCCCGCTGACGTGGTGGCGACACTGCGGTCAGCCGACCGGGGCAGCGCCGCCCAGCCGGCCCCGCCTCACGGCCTGACCCTGGTCGCCGTCCGCTACGGCGACCCGCTCCCCGACGAGCCGCCCGGGTGAGACCTCCGGCCCGCCGGCGGGCCGCCGGCTTGCTCCGGGCCCAGCCGGCTTGCTCCAGACCCTGCTTGCGTCCTAGTGTTGAGGGCCGCTCACCGGGTCGTGCACCCGGTGCCGACCGGGCGCCGGCCGTGCCCACGACGTCGGGGACGCACCGTGCCCGGTTGTGGACCGCGACCGTGCCGGACGGGCTCTGGCCGGGCGCAAGGCCACCGGGGCCGTCGGGGCGGGGCTCCGACCAGTCGGGCGACCCGACACGACCATTCCCAGCAGCGATCGAGCAAGGACCACACGTGCGCACGTTCACCCCCAGGCCCAGTGACATCGAACGCACGTGGCACGTCGTCGACGCCGACGGGCTGGTGCTCGGGCGCCTGGCCACCGAGGTCGCGTCCATCCTTCGAGGGAAGCACAAGCCGACCTTCGCTCCCCACGTCGACACGGGTGACCACGTCATCGTGGTCAACGCCGACAAGGTCGTCCTGACGGCCGGCAAGGCCGACGCCAAGTTCGCCTACCGTCACAGCGGCTATCCCGGCGGCCTCACCGCCACCCGCTACAGCGACCTGCTGGCCACGAACGCCGACGAGGTCGTCCGCGACGCCGTGCGGGGCATGCTGCCGAAGAACCGCCTCGGGCGCCAGATGGCGCGCAAGCTGCAGGTCTACCGAGGCCCCGACCACCCCCATCAGGCCCAGTCGCCCGTCCCTCTCGAGCTGCCCGGCGCCCGCCGCACGCCCTCGGCGCGCAGCGGGGCCTGAGCGGGCCCGCCCGACGTCCACCGAACGAGGAGCTCTCCGTGGCCAACGCCGCCCCCCTGTGCCAGACGACCGGACGCCGCAAGCAGGCCGTCGCCCGCGTCCGCTTCCGCCCCGGCCAGGGGACCATCACCATCAACAAGCAGCCGTTCGAGGCCTACTTCACCTCGGCCACCCACCGGATGGTGGCGACCGAGCCGTTGCGCGTCACCGACACCGCAGAGTCGTGGGACATCGACGCGACGATCGACGGGGGTGGGGTCGCCGGTCAGGCGGGAGCGCTCCGCCTCGGCGTCGCCCGGGCCCTGTGTGCTCTCGACCCCGAGCTGCGGACCACGCTCAAGCGCGGTGGCTTCCTCACCCGCGACGCCCGCGAGAAGGAGTCGAAGAAGTACGGCCTGAAGAAGGCCCGCAAGGCTCCGCAGTACTCGAAGCGCTGACGCCATGGGCGGCGGGCTGCGCTTCGGCACCGACGGCGTCCGAGGCATTGCCAACGCGGAGCTGACACCCGAGCTGGTCCTGGCCCTGGGGCGGGCTGCCGCCCGCTGCCTGCCGGCAGCCACGTTCGTCGTCGGCCGCGACACGCGGCGTTCGGGCACTCTCCTGCAGGCAGCCCTCTCTGCCGGGCTGGCCGCCGAGGGGGCCGACGTCGTCGACGCCGGCGTGCTGCCCACGCCGGCGCTCGCCTGGCTGTCGGCCCGCGACCGGGTTCCGGCCGGTGTGGTGTCGGCCTCGCACAACCCCTTCGCCGACAACGGCGTCAAGCTCTTCGGTGCGGGCGGCACGAAGCTGGCCGAGGCCGACGAGCGGGCCATCGAGCAGGAGGTCGCACGCGTCCTCGACCCGTCCGTCCGCGGCCCGGTCAACCCCTCGGGCCACGGCGTGGGCCGGATCGACACCGACCACGGTGCGGGGGAGGCCTACCTCGGCCACCTCTGCTCGCTGGTCGAGGGCCGCCGCCTCGACGGCCTGCGCATGGTGGTCGACAGCGCCAACGGCGCGGCGTCGGCGCTCGCCGGCGACCTCTACCGACGTCTGGGCGCCGAGGTCGTGGCCATCGGGTGCGAGCCCGACGGCGCCAACATCAACGACGGGTTCGGCTCGACCCAGCCCGATGCACTGTCGCGCGCCGTCGTGGAGCACCGAGCCGACCTCGGCCTGGCCCTCGACGGCGACGCCGACCGGCTCGTCGCCGTCGACGCCACCGGGTCGGTGGTCGACGGCGACACCCTCCTCGCCCTCTTCGCCGTGGACCTGGCCGAACGGGGCCAGCTCGCCGGGACCACGGTGGTCGTGACGGTCATGACCAACCTCGGTTTCCGCCTGGCCATGCGCGAGCGGGGCATCGTCGTCAAGGAGACGCCGGTGGGGGACCGCCACGTGCTGGCCGCCCTGGACGCCGACGGGCTCTCCCTCGGCGGGGAGCAGTCGGGGCACATCATCTTCCGGCACCTCTCCACGACGGGAGACGGGCTGCTCACCGGGCTCGTGCTCGCCGACCAGGTGGTGCGCTCGGGGCGACCGCTCGCCGACCTCACACGCGGGCTGGTCGAGCCGGTGCCCCAGGTTCTGCTGGCCGTGCCTGTTCCCGACGCCCGTGCCCTGGCGGAGTGCCGGGCCGTGTGGGACGCCGTCGCCGAGGAGTCGGCGGCGCTCGGCGACCAGGGTCGCGTACTGGTCCGGCCGAGCGGGACGGAGCCGGTCGTCCGGGTGATGGTCGAGGCGGCCGACGCGGCGGTGGCGCTGGCCGTGGCCGACCGGCTGGCCGCGACGGTGCGCGACCAGCTCGCCGGGGCGCCCCATCCCCCTGCGTGACGCCGGCCCCCCTGACACTGGCTCGGCTGACGCCGGCCCGGGGGCGGCGGTAGCCGGCGCCCGCTAGCCTTCCGGCCATGTGCGGCATCATCGCGGCAACGGGCGGGGACGAGGTGCTGGACGTGCTCCTCGACGGGTTGGCTCGGCTCGAGTACCGGGGCTACGACTCGGCGGGTCTCGCCTTGGCCACGGCGTGCGACGAGGGTGCCGCGACGGGCAGGTCGACCGATGGCGGCGCACCGGTCACCCTGTGGCGGGCCCGGGCGGCCAACGGCACCCGGTCGCTCGACCACCTGACCAAGCAGGCCGAAGGGGCTCCGTCCCCGGTCCGCTCGGGCATCGGGCACACCCGCTGGGCCACCCACGGGCGGCCGTCGGAAGGGAACGCCCACCCGCACCTCGACTGCACCGGCCGGATCGCCGTGGTCCACAACGGGATCATCGAGAACCACACCGAGCTCGCCGCCGACCTCGTGGCCGCCGGCCACCAGCTCCGCTCCGAGACCGACACCGAGGTCGTGGTGCACCTGATCGAGGCCGCGCTGGCTGACGGCGCGCCGGGGCTCGCCGCCGCCGTGC
>JAJZJT010000267.1 GCA_021809995.1 Actinomycetes bacterium | reverse complement strand
CCGGATCTTCAGCCGCGAGGTCCTCTCCGCCGTCGAGGAGGCGGTGCCCGACTGGCCGGTGGGGATCCGGATCAGCGCCTCGGAGCTCCTCCCCGGTGGTCTCGAGGTCGACGACATGGTCGAGGTCGTCGACCGGCTCTCGTCCGAATTCCCCCTCGCCTTCCTCCACGTCAGCCACTCGGCCTACGCCGGCAGCTTCACGCTGGCCACCCAGATGGCTGACATGAGCTTCCCCACGGCCCCGTTCCGGCACTTCCCGGCCCGGTTCAAGGCCGCCTTCCCACGGCTGCCCGTGCTCGCCGTGTGCCGGCTCGACGACGTCGGCACGGCGGCGGCGCTGCTCCGTGAGGGCGCGGCCGACCTGGTCGGCATGACCCGCGCGCACATCGCGGACCCGGCGCTGCTCGCCAAGGCCCGGAGCGGGCGGCTCGGCGAGGTGCGCTCGTGCGTCGCGTGCAACCAGGGGTGCATCGGCCGGATCGAGCAGAGCCTGCCGCTGTCCTGCGTCGTCAACCCCGAGGTGGGCTTCGAGGGGGAGTGGGAGACGTGGTGGTCGGCGCAGCCGACCGGGACGCACGGCCAGCGGGTGCTGGTGGTCGGTGGCGGGGCGAGCGGGCTGCAGGCCGCGGCGACGCTGGCCCGGTCCGGCGCTCGGGTGCTCCTCGCCGAGGCCACCGGTGCGCTCGGCGGCCAGCTGTCCGTGGCCGCCACGGCCGCCAACCGCCACCGCTGGCAGCTCCTTGTCGACGAGCTGGTCCGCGCCGTTGCGGCCGCAGGGGTCGAGGTCCGCCTCGGCTGGACGGTGGGCCCCCCCGACGTCCGCGCCGGCGGGTTCGACGCCGTGGTCGTCGCCACCGGATCGGTCCCTTCCGTCCGCGCCCTTCCGGGCGTGCCGACCGTCAGCGCCGAGCAGGCGCTGCGGGGCGAGGTGGAGGACGGGCCGGTGGCGGTCTACGACGAGACGGGGGAGTGGACCGCCGCCTCCGTCGTCGAGACGCTCGCCGGGGCGGGGCACCTGGTCCACCTGGTCATGCCGGTCGCCGGAGTGGCCTGGAACGTCACGACGTACTCGCGCCTGGCGCTCCTCGCGCGCTACGGCGAGGCCGGCGTGCAGGTCCACCCCCTCCGGCGCCCCACCTCCCACGACGGAGGGGCGCTGGTGCTCGAGGACACCCTGACGGGCGACCGGCACGCCGTCAGTGGGGTCCGGACCCTCGTGCACGTCGGGCCCCGGACGGCGCACGACGACCTGTTCCACGCCCTCGACGGCGACCCCGCCGCCCCGGCTGCAGCCCTCGTCGGCGACGCGTACGCACCTCGCGGCGCCCTCGAGGCGGTCTTCGACGCCCAGCTGACGGCGGCCCGCCTGCTGACCGGCGGCCCCGACCTCGGACTGGGAGACATCGATGTCCACTGACGCGGGCACCGGGCTGTCCGGCGCCGTCGCCGTGCTCACCGGAGCGGCAGGCGGCATCGGGACCGCCATCGCCCACCGGCTGGCCCACGAGCACGTCGCTCTCGTCCTGGCCGACCGGGAGGTCCCGGCCGACGCGACGGACCGCAGCGAGCGGCTGCATGCCGACGGTGCGCCCGACGTGCGCTGGGTCGCCGGCGACGTCCGCGACACCGGCTCGTGCCACCAGGTCGTCGACCTGGCCCGCCAGGAGCACGGCCAGCTCGACCTGCTCGTCAACGCCGCCGGGGTCAACGCCTTCCACGGCGCGGCGGACACGCCGCTCGACGAGTGGCAGTCCGTCCTCGACACGAACCTCACCGGAGCGCTGCGGATGTGCCAGGGAGCGTTCCCGCTGCTCCGCCGCTCCGAGCGAGCGGCGATCGTGAACCTGGGGTCGACGGCGGGGGCGGTGGCCATCGCGGGGAGCGCGGCCTACGGCGTGAGCAAGGCCGCGCTCCTGCACCTCACCCGAGTCCTGGCGGTCGAGTGGGCCGAGCACGGCATCCGCGTGAACGCGGTGGCTCCGACCATCGTGCCGACGGCCATGAACGCCGGCGCGCGGCAGGAACCCGGCTACCTTCCGGCCAAGCTGGCCACCATCCCTCTGGGCCGGATGGCGACGCCGGCGGAGGTGGCCGACGCCGTCACCTTCCTCGCCTCGCCGGCAGCGTCCATGACGACGGGGCAGGTGCTCTTCGTGGACGGCGGCGCGGTCGCCCGGTGAGCTCAGGCCCCCGGTGCGTCGCCCACGTCGTCCCAGCCGAGCGCCCGGGACACCTCCTCGGCGGCGGTCTTCACCAGGGGAGCGAAACGAGCGGTCGTCGCGTCGTCGAAGCGGGAGGCCGGCCCGCACACGCTCAACGACCCGACGACCTCGCTCTCGACGTTGAACACCGGGGCGGCGACGGACGCGGCGCCGAGCTGGCGCTCGCTGTGCGATGTGGCGTACCCCCTGCGGCGCACCTCGTCCAGCTCGCGGCGCAAGGCGTGGGTGCTGGTGATGGTGTCCGAGGTCAGTGCCGGCAGACCGCCGTCGATGATGCGCTTGACCCGCTCGGTCGGCAGGTAGGCGAGGATCACGCGGCTGGACGCTCCGGCGTGGAGCGGATGCGGACGGCCCAGCTCGACCGTCATCTTCACCTCCTGTCGGCTCTCGATCTGGTCGAGGTAGACACGACCGTCGTCGACGAGCTCCGAGAGGGTCGTCGTCTCGTCGGTGTCGTCCCGCAGACGGCGGAGCACCGGTCGGGCTGCCCGACGCAGGTCGACGTCGCGCAGGGCGCGGGCGCCGAGCGCCAGCGCGGCGGGGCCCAACCGGTACTCGCGGGTGTCCGGGTCCACGGTGACGAACGACCGGGACACCAGCGACTGCAGGATCCGGTGGACGACGGCCTTGCTCAGCCCCAGCTCACGGGCGATCTCGCTGACGCCCACCGACGTCGAGCCGTGGGCGAACAGGACGAGGACGTCGGCGACGCGGTCAGCGGCCTCTGTGCCGGTTCCGCCGTTCGGCACCGACGCCGTGTCCACTCTCGCACTCCTGGCGCGCACGCTCACCTGCCGCTCCTCCTGCTCCTGTCGTCCGGACGCCACGTGGCCGTCGTCCTCGGCGCGCCGCGGGCCGCTGCCGCCGACGCCGACGCCGCGGGCACGCCGGGTTGGTCCCGCGGAACCTGTCGCATACTATAGTTCCAGAGGAACAGCGTTTCACTGAGCGGAACGGGGACGCACACGATGCTGCCACTGGAGGGCGTACGGGTCCTCGACGTGTCGACCATCCTCGCCGGGCCGCTGTGCTGCCAGATCTTGGGTGACTTCGGTGCAGACGTCATCAAGGTGGAGCACCCCCGGGGGGGCGACAACATGCGCGGGCACGGCGCCCAGAAGGACGGCGTCCCGCTGTGGTGGAAGGAGGTCGCCCGCAACAAGCGGACCGTGACGATCAACCTATCCGAGCCAGCCGGCGCCGACGTGCTCCGTCGGTTGGCAGCGACGGCCGACGTGCTCGTCGAGAACTTCCGCCCCGGCACGCTCGAGCGCTGGGACCTGGCGCCGGAGCGTCTGCAGCAGGACAACCCCGGGCTCATCGTGGCCCGGATCACCGGCTGGGGCCAGAGCGGCCCCTACGCGTCGCGACCGGGGTTCGGCACCCTGGCCGAGGCCATGAGCGGTTTCGCCCACCTGACCGGCGAGGCCGACGGCCCTCCCACCCTGCCAGCCTTCGGGCTCGCCGACAGCATCTGCGGTATCGCCGCCTCCTCCGCCATCCTGATGGCGCTACGGCACCGCGAGGTGCAGCACGGGACGGGCCAGGTCGTCGACTTGAGCATCCTCGAGCCGATCATGACGGCGGTGGGGCCGTCCCCCACCGTCTACCAGCAGCTGGGGAAGGTGGAGCACCGGCACGGCAACCGCTCGACGAACAACGCCCCGCGCAACACCTACCGGACGTACGACGGCTCGTGGGTGGCCGTCTCCACCAGCGCGCAGGCCATCGCCGAGCGGGTCCTGCGCCTGGTGGGCCACCCCGAGGTCATCGACGCCGACTGGTTCGCATCCGGGCGCGGCCGCTTCGAACACGTCGACGAGCTCGAC
>JAJZJT010000266.1 GCA_021809995.1 Actinomycetes bacterium | reverse complement strand
GTCGTAGGTGACGAGGACGGCCTCTGCGTGCCCGGTCCGGCCCGTGCACACCTCTTCGTAGGTGGGCGCGGCGCTGCTCCCGCCCTCGTAGCCGACCACGACGTCGACGACGCCGTCGACGGTGCGAAAGAAGTCCTCCACCCCCCAGAAGCAGCCGGCGGCGAACGACGCCCGAGCCAGGCCGGCAGGCACGTCGCCCGGCTCGACCGGCGGGCCTTGCGTCGCGTCCGGCGGCTGTGCCGCGCTGCGTCCGAACATGGTGGTGGTCCTCCTCGCTCAGTGGCCTGCGCACCCTCCCTTGGGCGTGCGGGCGTGCCCGGCACTCACAACGATCGAGTCTCCTCGGTTGTTCCTGGTGTTGCCGGGGCACCGGAAGGGCCCGGGGCACCCGGGCCGGCGTGGGCCAGCCGGTAGACGCGGCGCTTCGGCACGCCGAACTCGGCGGCGACGGCCTCGACGGCAGTCCGGGTCCGCTCCCCCGCCCGGACCCGATCGGTCACGGCCCCGGCCAGGATGTCGTCGCCGACCGCGACCGCTGCAGCGCCGCCTGCCCCTTCCGGCGCGCCGTCGAGGACCACCACGACTTCGCCCCTCGGCGGACGTGCACCGGCCCAGGCGGCGGCCTCGGCCAACTCCCCCCGCCACACCTCCTCGTGGAGCTTGGTCAGCTCGCGGACGACGACGACCCGCCGCGACGGCCCGCAGGCCGACGCCAGGTCGTCGAGCGTCGCGGCGACGCGGGGCGGTGCCTCGAAGATGACCGTCGTGCGCTCCTCGGTGGCGAGCGCAGCCAGCCGGCGGCGGCGCGGCGCCCCCGAGCGGGGGAGGAAGCCTTCGAAGCAGAACCGGTCGGTGTTGAACCCGCTGACCACGAGGGCGCCCAGCACGGCCGACGGACCGGGGACGACGGTCACCGTGAGCCCGGCCTCAGCGGCGGCGGCGACCACGCGACTGCCGGGATCGGAGACGCCGGGCATGCCCGCGTCGCTGACCACCGCCACCCGCTCGCCCGACGAGACGGCCGCGAGCACCTCGGCGGTCCGGGCAGCCTCGTTGTGCTGGTGCAGTGAGCGCAGCGGGACCCCGGTGACGCCGGCGTGGGCCAGCAGACCTCGAGTGCGCCGCGTGTCCTCGCAGTAGATGGTGGCTGCGGTGGCGAGGGCCGCGACCGCACGCGGCGAGAGGTCCTCGAGATTGCCGATCGGCGTGCCCACCAGCACGACGGCGCCGTCGGAGCCGGTCCCCACCCGGCGCACGCGCGTCGGCCCGACCCGGCCGTCGCTCCCCCGGCCGTCGCTCCCCCGGCCGTCGCTCCCCCGGTCGGCCGGCCCCGGCGGGACGTGACCGGTCAATCGCGGAGCTCCAGGTGGTCGCCGCGCCGCAGCCCCCACCGCTCGAACGCGCCGGCTTCGGCTTCGATCACCAGCCGCGCCTTCAAGCGGGGAGCGCTGATCCGCCACCGACGAAGGGTGACGACGTCGAGGACGACGAGGTCGCGGTCGCAGAAGGCGACGTCGATGGCGTAGTGCATCCCGAAGGTGTGCACGGACCGGGTCCTCGGCAGGACCATCGCGCCCGAGAAGGACCGCGTGCCGAGCAGTCCCCGTGCCCGAGCCCGTACCGTCGTCGCCACGTCGGCCGCCGCCAGCACGTCGCCGTCGCGAAGCAACCAGCTCACGCGCGCTCGGCTCGGTCGTGCGGGCCCCGCCGGACGCGGCGCCCCGGAGCCCCCGTGGTTCGCCGGCGCCGCCACCGCCCGACTATCCTCTCCTCCTCGTGTCCAAGCGAACGACCAAGCGCAAGCTCCGCGCCAAGAAGAAGGCCAACCACGGCAAGAAGCCGAACTGCGGCCGCGGCTGAGCCCGCGCCGTAGGCCTTCGGCCCCACCGCGCCGTCCGGCCCGGCTGCCAACGGGCAGACGAGGTGCCCGACCTGCCGTCGCCGCCCCGGGGCGGCGACCCAGCGCCGCGTCATCGTGACGGCGGCGCCCATCGCTCGCCGCGCCGCTCCAGTACCCCGGCGAGCACCGAGGGCCGGTCGGTGATGATGCCGTCGACCCCGAGGTCGCACAGGCGGTCCATCTCGTCCTCCTCCTCGATGGTCCACACGTGGACGGCGAGGCCAGCGCCATGGGCGGCCTCGACGAGCCCCTCGTCGACGACGGTGACGTCACCGTAGGAGGCGGGCACCTGCAGGGCGACGTGGCGAAGCCGGGGCGGCTCCTCACCGGCGCGGACCGCCCGGACGAAATCGGCCACGGCCACGGTGCCCGCTGACGTCGGGATGTCGGGCGCAACAGCAGCGAAGGCGTCGGTGGCGGCATCGAGGAACGACGCCACGATCACGTCGTCCCGCCGGCCGAAGGCGTGGAGCAGGTCGGCCAGCGCGTGCTCGTAGGGCTCGACCGCCGGCGCCGTGCGCTTGATGTCGAGGTTGAGGATCACGCCCCGGAACTCGTCGAGCACCTCCTCGAGGGTGGCGACCCCGAACGCCCGGTCCTCGGGTGCCCGACCCCGGAACGGGTAGGCGTCCCCGGGGAGCCCTGGGCTCACGTCCGCTCCTTCGGCCCACCAGTAGGCGTTGTCGAGCTCGCGGAGCTCCGCGAGGGTGAGCGCGGCGATCTCGCCGGAGCCGTCCGTCGTGCGGTCGACCGTCGGGTCGTGAGTGACCACCAGGTGGCCGTCGACCGTGGCGTGCACGTCGAGCTCGATACCCGTGGCGCCGGCGGCGATCGCCCGGCGGATGGCGTACAGCGTGGAGGACGGCCCCTCCCACGCTCCGCCCTGGTGGGCATAAGCAAGGACGCGCCGCTCGAGCCACCGCTCACGGTCGACGTTCTGATCGCGGTCCACGCGAGAACGGTAGCCTCTGCCCCGCCATGCTGGACCACGTCTTCGCCCAACTGGTCACCTCGCTCCGCCGGGGCTTCGACCAGGCCCTCCTCGAACGCCAAGCACCCGAAGAACGGTTCCAGGTGGACGTCTTCCTCGGCGATGTGAGCTTCGAGACCTCCTACAGCCTGCCCGGCGAACAGCGGCCGGCCCGGATCCGTGTCGACGTAAGCCTCGACTGGCCGACGTGGAGCCAGACCTCCTATCGGAGCTGGGGCATCGGCGAGGAACCGGACGAGCTGCCCGAGGTGGTCGTCGAGATCGCCTTCCGGGTGCAGGGGCTGGACGAGGCCCCCAACGCCGGCTTGCTCCTCGACGTGCTCCCCGACCAGCTCGCCGTCGTGGGTGATGAGCCCCTCACCCGCGCCTTCCCCACCGTCGAGCAGATGCTCGGCGACGACCCGCGAGGGCCCGAGCACGCTATCGAGGTCTCCTACGAGGGCTCCTGCCCGCTCGACGAGGCGACGCTCGAGGACCCCCAGCACCTCAACGAGCCCTTCGCCGCCCTCGGTCGCACCGTGGCCTCCCTGCTCGTGCGGGTCGGCGACCTCCCGTTCACCTTCCGGCCCGTCGCGCCGGGCGAAGCGTGACCGGGACCTGTCCGGCGGTCGGAGGCCGTGGGACCGCGGACCGGGAACGCCCTTGGTCGCAAGGGGAGGGAGCGTTCCGCACGCGGCGCCGCCAACGTCCCCCCACCCACTACCCCGACCAGGTGAGCCGAGACGTCTCCCCCGCTCGCCCCGCCGCCACGTCACGGGTACCGCGCCGGGCCCGTCATGCCGACGTCGCCGAAGTCAGCCGGCACCCGAGGTCTGCCGCTCGGGACAGGGCACCGGCTCGACACGCGACCTCCCCGAGGAGACGGTCGAGTGCTTGAGCGGGATCATCCCCGGCCGACTGGTCGGCGGTGCCCAGCTGCTCGAACCTCGTCGTCTCCAACGGCGAGCCCGCATGCGTGCCCCCGGTTGAGGACCCCGTCACCGCGTTCCTCGCCCCCGCTCGGGAGCTGCTCGACCTGATGGGCGACGTCGACGGACGGCATCGAGCCGGCCTCGGCCACCGCGGTCGACGAGGTCGCTCGGTGGGCCAGCCCTGTGATCTGGAGACGCTGCACGCTCTGGCGAAGCACGCGTCCCGCCGACGAGGGGCTGCGCCCCGGCGACACGGG
>JAJZJT010000265.1 GCA_021809995.1 Actinomycetes bacterium | reverse complement strand
GTACTCGCCGGTGGTGTCGATCTCGCGAGCGCGAGGCTTGATCTTCTCCCGTGCCAGGCGTCGGACGCTCTGCTGCAGGTCGGCAAGCTCGGGGCTGAGGTCGAAGTGCACGGCTTGAGGTTAGTGGGGCCCACGCTCCCCGTCGGCTCCGTCACCCGCCCGGTGCCACGGCTAACGTTGCCGGCCGTGACGGCTGCGGGGACGGCGAGGCGCGGGGAAACGGGCCAGCGGAGCGTGCCTTCCCCCCGGCACCGACGCTCTCCGGTCGTCGCCGCGGTCGTCCTGGTGCTCGCCACGGCCCTCGCCGCCTGCGGGTCCTCCGGGTCGGCGACGGGACCATCGACGCCCGCCGTCGGCACCCGGACGTGGTCGGTGCCCGGGCCCTACGCCGCTGGGACCGTGCGGGCCACCATGCCCGACGGCGACCCGGTGCAGCTCTGGTACCCAGTCGAGCGCGCGTCGGTCCGCGGCAAGCCCACCTACACGTACCAGCTCAAGCAGTGGGTGACCCCGGCGCAGGCCGCCAACCCGCTCCTCGCCAAGCTCCCCGACTCGGTGCCCACCACCGCCTACCTCGACGCGCCGGTCGCCCGCAGCACGGCGGCCTCCGGAGACCCCGCCCACGCCTTCCCGGTCGTGCTCTTCGCCCACGGGTACGGCTCCTACCCCGAGCAGTCGAGCTTCCTGACGGACCACCTGGCCACATGGGGCTTCGTGGTCGTTGCCCCCGAGGAGCAGGCGACCGACCTCGCCTCGGTGCTGGGCGGCTCGCACGCCCCCGGCGCGCTCACGGCCGGGCAGGCCCTGCAGGCGGCGATCGCCTACGCCACCGCGCTCGACCGACCGGGAGGCCGGTTCGCCCACCTGCTCGACCTCACCCGGCTCGCCGTCGTCGGCCACTCGCTGGGCGGTGGTGCCGCCATCACGCTGGCGGCGACCGACCGCCAGGTCAAGACGTACGTGGCCCTGGCACCCGCCCCGGGCACGCCGCCGACGACGCACACCCCAGGCCTCGTCATGATGGGGAGCGCCGACCAAGTCGTCCCGCCCGCCAGCGTGCGCGCCACCTACGCCGCCCTGCCCACCCCGAAACGCCTCGTGGTGATCGCCGGTGCCGGCCACAACGTCTTCGACGACATCTGCACGATCCACGCCGGCTCCACCCGGCTCGCCACCGAGCTCAAGGCGGCGCTCGGCGCCGGCGGGGGGCTCGGCACGCTGGCCAAGCTGGCCACCGACGGGTGCTTCCCGCCCGACGTCAACCCGGTCAGCGCCTATCCGCTGATCGACCAGGCGGTCACCGCGCAGCTGCGCGACGGGCTCGGGCTCGATCCCGCCGGGACGGGCTTCGGTCCGGGGCTCGCCACGGCGTTCCCCGGTGTCACCGCCACGGTCTCTGCCGCCGGCTGAACGGCGGCCCGTGGCGGCGGGCACGGGCACGAGAGCAGCGCCCGTCCCCGCCGCTCACGGCCGGACCGCCGATACGGCAGTCGGAGCTCGGGCCGTCGTCCGGGCTCAGGCCGTCAGCCGGTGCGGCTCGCCGTGGGCACGCACCTCGATCCGGCGCGGCTTGGCGTGCTCGGCGACCGGGATGGCGAGCGACAGCACGCCGGCGTCGTACTCGGCCTCGATCTTCGACGTGTCGAGGTTCTCGCCGAGCAGCAACTGCCGGGTGAACGTGCCGCTCGGGCGCTCGGCGATGAGCGTCTGCACGTCGGCTGCGGGCTCCGGGGCGTGACGTTCGGCCTTCACGGTCAGGACGTTGTCCTCTACCGTGAGGTCGATGCTCGCCGGGTCCACGCCCGGCAGGTCGATCGACACCAGGAACCGGTCGCCCTTGCGATAGGCGTCCATGGGCATCGAGAGGGTGCGTGCCGTCGGGGCACCCGCCCAGACCTGCTGCAGGAAGCGGTCGATATCGCGGAAAGGATCGGATCGCACCAGTGCCATGAGCCTCACCTCCATGCTCGTCGTCCGATGGTTCCTCGGCGGTTCGCACGGATGCGGCCAGGCGGACGGACCTCCCGGCACCGGGCTCGGCGCCCGGCCTCGCGGAGGTCGGCCTGGCCGCTTCGCCGTGCTCGTTCCGCAACCGTCAGTTTAGCACTCTCGGGCTCTGAGTGCTAACGGCCGGGCACGGTGCCTGGTGCACGTCCCCGTGGGCGGTGGGCGGTGGGCATCGCACCGTGCAGGGGGCGCAGAGCAAGCAGGACGGGGCGACTAGAACAGAGGGAACCGCCGGACAGGACGGTCGGTCGTGTCCGGCCCCGGCAGCCACCCGGGGAGCACGCCGCACGCGGGGAGCGTCCCGCGCCTGTTGCGCCGCCGAGCACCGAGAGCACCGAGGACGAGGAGAGCCCACATGACCCCACCTGCCACCGCCGACGACGCGTTCGACCGCCCCGTGCACGCCAGCGGGACCTTCTCGATCGGTGCCCGCACGTTCCACCGGCTCGGGTTCGGCGCCATGCGGATCACGGGGCCCGGGGTCTGGGGCGAGCCGCCCGACCGTGCCGCTGCCGTCGGCGTCGTGCGGCGGGCCGTCGAGCTGGGCGTCGACTTCATCGACACCGCCGACTCCTACGGCCCCACGGTCAGCGAAGAGATCATCCGCGAGGCGCTCCACCCGTACCCCGACGACCTGGTCATCGCCACCAAGGCGGGCCTGGTGCGAACGGGGCCCGACGCCTGGCACCCGGTCGGTCGCCCCGAGTACCTCCGGCAGCAGTGCGAGCTGAGCCTCCGCCGCCTCGCTGTCGAGCAGATCGACCTCTTCCAGCTCCACCGGATCGACCCTGCGGTGCCGGCGGGCGAGCAGTTCGGGGTGCTCGCCGACCTGCGCACCGAAGGAAAGGTGGCCGCCATCGGCCTGTCCGAGGTGTCGGTCGCCGACATCGAGGCGGCCCAGGCCGTCGTGCCGGTGGTCACTGTCCAGAACCGGTACAACCTCGTCGACCGGGCGTCAGAGCCGGTCCTCGAGCACTGCGAGCGCCACGGCATCGGCTTCATCCCGTGGTTCCCGGTCGCCTCGGGCGCCCTCGCCCGACCGGGTGGCCCGCTCGACGAGGTGAGCCGGGCCGTCGGCGCCACGCCGTCTCAAGTGGCTCTGGCCTGGCTGCTCGCCCGTTCGCCCGTCATGCTCCCCATCCCTGGGACGGGCTCGCTCCCCCATGTCGAGGAGAACTGCCGAGCCGCCGGCGTGACCCTCACGCCCGAGCAGTTCGCCTCCCTCGAGGACGCCGCCGGGAGTACCTGAGCGCCGGGACAGGTCGGCCCCGGGAGCGCGGCGCGGGAGCGGGCGGGGCCCGTGCCGGGGAGCGGGGCCCGAACGCGGGCACGGGCGCGGCGGTTACAGGCCACCACCGGATGTGCCGATACGGCAGCGATGGACCTCGGCCGTCGACAGCGGGAGCCTACGTCGTGGTCGCGCCACGTGAGCGGGGCCCGTGGTGCGTCGGCGACCAACCGCGTGGGGACGTTCCTCTCCCTCGCCGTCCTCGTCCTCGGAGTCGTGGCCTCGGTCGCCGGCGCCGTGGCCTGGCGCACGTCGGTCCACAACTCGCACCGCGCCGCCTTCGAGTCGGACGCCCGGTCGACGTCGGCCACCCTGACCATGGCCCTCCAGCGAGACGCCGACCTGGTCGCCGCGGCAAGAGCCCTGGTAGCCGACAACCCGACCATGAGCAACGCCGCGTTCACCCGGTGGTTCGACACGCTGGGCGCCTCGCTCCGCTACCCGGGCACCATCGGGTTCGCCTACGTCGAACGGGTCACCCCGGCCCAGCTCCCGTCGTTCATCGCCGCGGTCGCCGCCGACCCGCCCCTCGGCGTCTCCGTGCCCCACCCCTTCGTCGTCCAGGGGCCCGGCCAGCGCTCGGCGTACTGCCTGATGCGCCTCACGACGCTGCAGCTCGCACCGTCGCTGCTCTCGCGGCTGCACGCGCTGGCCGTGGCGCGCGCCGACTTCGGCAACTTCATCTCCCCGACGACCGACGAGTGCACTAATCCCGCCTTCGAGCGGCTGCTCGCACCGACCAGTACCGGGTCCCTGACCGTGGGCTC
>JAJZJT010000264.1 GCA_021809995.1 Actinomycetes bacterium | reverse complement strand
GGCGACTTCGGGGGTCGGGCTGGCCTGTGCCGTCGGGCTCGCCCGGCTCGGTGCCGTCGTGCACCTGGTGGGCCGGGACCCCGGGCGCCTCGACGTCGCCACCGCCGCTGTCGCCGCCGCCGCCGGTGTGCCGACGGCCGCAGTCCCGTCGTCGGTCACCGACCTCGCCGACCTCGACCAGGTGCGGGCGCTCGCCGCCGCGGTGGCCGCCAGGCACCGCCACGTCGACGTCCTCGTCCACGACGCGGGGGCCCTGACCAGGCGCCTCGTCACGACCCCGAACGGTGCCGAGCTGACCGCCGGCGTCCAGCTGCTGGCCCCGTTCCTGCTCACGGGGCTCCTGCTGCCGGCGCTCACCGCCGCGCCCGGTCGTGCCCGAGTGCTCACGGTGTCCTCCGGCGGGCTCTACGGGGCGCGCTTCTCGTTGGCGGGCCTGCGCCCCGACCCGGATGCCTACGACGGTGTCGCCACCTATGCCCTGGTCAAGCGGGCCCAGCTGCTCCTCGTCCACGAGTGGGCCCGCCGGCTCGGCCCCGACGGCCCGGCGTTCCACGCCATGCACCCGGGGTGGGTGGACACTCCGGGGCTCGCCGCCGGCCTGCCGGGGTTCACCCGGGTGATGCGGCCCCTGCTCCGGGCGCCGGCCGACGGGGCCGACACCGTGGTGTGGCTGGCCGCCGCGCCCGAGGGTGCCGCCTCGACGGGCGGGTTCTGGCACGACCGCCACCGCCGCGGCGAGCACCGGCTCTTGACCACCTGGCTGGCGCCGCGGCGCTTCGACCAGGCGCGTGCCGCGCTGTGGGCCTGGTGTGCGGAGGAGACGAGGTGGGACCTCGACCGGCCCGTGGGCCCGCCCCGTGATCCGCCCTCGGGCCGGCCGTCGGTCACGACCAGCCGGTGAACCCGTAGCGGTCGTTGCGCCCCATCACCGCACACTCGAACATGCCGTAGCCGACCTCGTCACCGCAGGTGAACCGGGCGGCGTACTCGGTGAGACCCCACGCGAAGTAGCCGTCGTCGACGGGCCCCAGCTGCTCGCCCTCGGTCACGAGCTCGCCCTGGTACATGCCGTGGCGCCAGGTGGGCTCGAGCCCGTAGCCCGTCCCGAGCAGGAGGGGGAAGGCGAGGAGCGGCTCCACCTCGATCTCGGCCGTGCGCTGGCCTCGGGCGCCGTACGTCGTGAGGGTCGCTCCGGCGAGCCGCCGCGTGCCGGGTACGAACCGCAGATCGTGCTCGGGCCGGCCGAGCCACTGGGCGGGCCACGTCGCGTCGAGCGGCGGCACTCGGTGGGCGTCCTCGACCACCCGCCTCCCGTCGGGCCGCTCCTGGGCGAGCAGGAGGGTCGCGTGGTCCGAGAAGCGGGCCGGCGCGTACAGCCAGAAGAAGCCGGTATCGGTCTCCGTCGCCCGGATGCCCGGCGGCTCGGGCTCGCCGACCGGCCGCACTCCCCACGACCGATCACGCGTGCCCCAGAAGCGGTCGGGGGAGAGGGTGACGCGGCACCCGTCGACCGCGAGGGTCCCCGTCCAGCCGCCGACCTGGGCGAAGCGGGTCGAGTCGAACGTCACGCGACCGAAGTGCCGGTCGACGTGACGTGCCTCGAGATGGGCGGCCGAGAACGCCTCGAAGACGGCGTCGAGCTCGACGCCCCACTCGTTGGGCTCGACCACGACTCGGAGCCGGCGCAACCCCTCGTCCACCTCGACTCGGATGGGGCCGACCGACGTGTCCATGCGGTCGACGCCGAGGACCCGGGACGAGCGCACGACGCGGTGGTCGCCCCCACGGAGCACCGACACGAAGGCGTCGGCCACGCCGAGGTTCGGGTACTGGCCCACGCCGACCGCACAGAACGGCGCGCCCTCGTCGTCGGCAGCCTCGCCGGCGGTGTGGATGTTGAAGTAGTAGCGGTCGTAGAAGTTCCGGTCCGAGGTCCCCACGTGCGCCATGGGCTCGGAGATCTGGTGGACCGGGTAGTCGTCGAGCGGCGACAGCATGTCTCCCCCTCGTGTCCCCTCGGCAGCGGCGACGGTCACCGGCCGGGCTCGCCCGCCACGACCGGCTGCCGGCCCGGGGGCTCACGTCCGGGAACTGGGCCGAGCGCCCGCGCGTGGCTACGATCGCGGCGGAGAACCGGAACCGGTTCTAGCAGGGGAGGGCCCCATGACGTCGTACGAACGGCTGTTCATCGGAGGGACGTGGGTGGAGCCCTCGTCGTCCTCGGTCATCGAGGTGATCTCGCCCACGACCGAGGAGGTCGTCGGCACCGTTCCCGAGGCGAAAGAGGCCGACATCGACCGGGCGGTGGCGGTCGCCCGCGAGGCGTTCGACAGCGGCCCGTGGCCGCGCATGACGGCTGCCGAGCGCGGCGCCGTCCTCGCCCGGGTGGCCGAGGCGGTCCGTGCCGAGCTGGCCCCCCTGGCCGAGCTCATCACCACGGAGATGGGCTCGCCCGTCTCGTGGGCGCAGATGGCCCAGGTGCTGGCACCGTCGATGATCCTCGACTACTACGCCGGGCTGGCGTCGACCTACGCCTTCGAGTCGACGCGCGACGGGCTGCTCGGACCGGTGATGGTGCGCAAGGAGCCCGTGGGCGTGGTCGCGGCCATCACCCCGTGGAACGTCCCGCTCTTCCTGGCCGCCGCCAAGTTGTCCCCGGCCCTCTTGTCGGGGAGCACCGTCGTGTTCAAGCCCGCCCCCGAGACCCCCCTCGATGCCAACCGCTTCGCCGAGCTGCTGATGGGCGCGGGGCTGCCCGAGGGCGTGCTGTCGGTGGTGCCCGCCGGACGCGAGGTGGGGGAGCACCTCGTCAACCACGCCGGCGTCGACAAGGTCTCCTTCACCGGCTCCACGGCGGCTGGGCGCAAGATCGGCGCGGCCTGCGGCGCCAACCTGAAGCGGTTCAGCCTCGAGCTGGGCGGCAAGTCGGCGGCGATCCTCCTCGACGACGCCGACCTCGACCAGGCCATCCCGCTGCTCCTGCCCAACGCCATCATGAACAACGGCGAAGCCTGCATCTCCCTCACCCGGGTGCTCGTCCCACGGCACCGGGCCGCCGAGATGACCGAAGCGCTCGTCGACCACGTCCGGGCCCTCACCGTCGGCGATCCGCTCGACCCGGCGACCGAGGTCGGGCCGCTCGTCGCCGAGCGCCAGCGTGCACGCGTCGAGGAGTACATCCGCGTCGGCCAGGAGGAGGGGGCCAAGCTGGCCACCGGGGGCGGCCGCCCGGCCGGCATCGACTGCGGCTGGTTCGTCGAGCCCACCGTGTTCGTCGACGTCGACAACTCGATGCGGATCGCCCGAGAGGAGATCTTCGGCCCCGTCCTGTCGGTCATCCCCTACGACGACGACGAGGACGCCGTGGCCATCGCCAACGACTCCGACTACGGGCTCTGCGGCGGGGTCTTCACCGGCGACGACGACCGGGGCCTCGCCGTGGCCCGCCGGGTCCGCACCGGTACCTACATGGTCAACTCGAACATCCCCATCGACTTCTCGTCGCCCTTCGGGGGCTTCAAGGAGTCGGGCATCGGTCGCGAGTTCGGCGAGGACGGGCTCGAGCTCTTCCTCGAGAAGAAGACCATCAACCTGCCGGCCGGGTACACACCGGCCGACTGACCCCGCCTTCTTTCTTTCGGTGCACCGGCTCCGCCTCGCCGCCGTGCCCGCCCGGATCAGGTGGCCGACGCCGGGGACCGGGACAGCGTCGCCACGGGCCGTCCGCGGCGGAAGGTGACGGTGACGCTCGGGAGGCCGGGGGCGGGCGCGGCCTCGGGCCCGATGCTGTTCACGGCGACGATGGGGAGCCGCACGTCCTGCCCCTGGGTGTGGGCCAGCCACAGCACGCCGAAGTCGAGGGAGAGCTGCTCGAAGCCCCCAGGGGGCAGCGCCGGGTCGGGGGCGACGTGGAGCGCGACCGGTCCACCGGCGGCGAGGTGCCTGATCGCCGCGTCCACCGCCCGCACCTGGGCCGCCGTCTCGGCCTGGACCGGCACGTTGGTGTCCGACCGTTCGGCCACGACGGCCACGGCGACGAGGGCCACCGCGGCGAGGACGCTCGCGGCGGCACC
>JAJZJT010000263.1 GCA_021809995.1 Actinomycetes bacterium | reverse complement strand
CGGGCCGGGCACGGCACGGGACGACGACCGGCTCGGTGGTGCTCGGCGGTCGGACGGTCTCCACGCAGCGGCCCCGGGGCCGGACGACCGGCGGTGAGGAGATCACCCTCGACACGTGGAAAGTCTTCAGCTCGGCCGACCTGCTCAACTCGCTGGTCGTCGAGCGCATGCTGGCCGGGGTGGCCACCAGCCGTCATGTCGACGGAGCCAAGGCCCTCGCGGCGGACATCAACAAGGTGTTCGGTGAGCATGCCGTCGTCCAGCGCTGCACCATCCACAAGCGGCGCATTAACCGGCCCACCTTGGAGGGCTCGAACCTTCGGTCCTCGGTTCATGCCGGGCCGGTTCAACCGGCCCTTGCTGCCGGTTCACGATGGTCCTCAGTGAGGGCGAGAGCCGGTTAACGGAGAACGTAGCCGGGCATCTCCCCAAAGACCTGGCGGCCCCATCGACGGCCGGCTCAAGGTGACCTTCGCCCAGCCCGACGTGGCCAAAGGCCTCGAGGCGGCGCGCCGGCTGGCGGCCGAGCTCGAAGCCGAGCACCCCGACGAGACAGGGTCGCTCAGAAAAGGCGTGGTTGACATGTTCACCGTCCGGCGCCTCGCTGTCGGCGGCGCCTTGGCCAGGACCCTCACCAACACCAACTGCATCGAGTCGATGATCTCGATCGCTCGGCGCTCCACCGGCCGGGTCACCCGGTGGAAGGACGGATCGATGAAGAAGCGCTGGATCGCGGCCGGCATACTCGAAGCCGAACGTTCGTTCCGCCGGGACCGTGGCCACACCGACATGAAACTCCTCGTCGCCGCCCTTCACCGGCAGACCACCCCAGCCGGCGACACACCCGCCGAGCACGATCAGGCCGCGGCCTGAACAAGCTGTGGCCACCGCTGAACTTCAACAGTCAGCCGGACACCGTGCCCGCCATCGGTCGAACACGCCCATTGCCTCGCTCGACGACCACTCGAGCGCCGCGCCCAACCCGCTACGTCACGCACGACGACCGATCCACGCTTCCCGCGGCCGCCCAACGGCCGCTTTCGCCGTCGACCACTGCCTGCTGCCCTACGCCCGAGGCGTATTGAACAGATCGGGCTAGCTACCTGTAACGCGAGGGCCCCGGGTTGCGTCCCCGGGGCGGCCGGCCCTCCTCGCGTGCAATGTCCGCCCGACCGGTTCCGGGATATTGCTGACCGAAGTCGGGACGTTGTTGACCAGCCAGGTAGGGACATTCCCCGACCGTTCTCGTCGAGCTGTTGGCGAGCTCGATGTTCTCCCTGGTCGGAGGCTCCTGCGTCAGGCCCCGTTGGTGCCACCGCACAGAGCACTGGTGGGTGCCGGCCCTGGTCGGGACCGTGGGAAGAGGGCAGGTTGGAGCATGGGAACGGCCGCCGTCTGGGCCGACTCAGCGCACTCGGTACACCAGCGGCACCTCGCCTGGCTGGGCGCCTGTTTCAACCGCCCGCGTGGCAGGAGAGGCGTTCACTCCCCACGCCACCCGGGCGGACTCGCTACAAGGGCGCTACAGGTTGCGGTACACCTCGCGGCGATGTGCCACTCGGACCACAAGGACTCGTAGGACCGAGTCCTGCACGTCGTAGACAACCCGGTAGTCCCCGATCCTGACCCGGAGGAAGCCCGTGCCCTTGAGGCGCACGGCACCGCTCGGTCGCGGGTTGTCGGCGAGGGCATCGACGACCATCATGATGGTGCGTCGAACACCCTTCGGCAGCGAACGCAGTTGCTTCGCTGCGCTCGGGCGAAACTCGACCGTGTAGGTCACAGCCCAAGGTCTGCCTTCACCTGTTCCCAGGGGATCGACTCCCCCTCCTCTTCGAGGGCCGCTGTCGCCTCGGCGATGTCGAGGGCGTCCTCGGCCAACTCCACGAGGCGGTCGAGGACGTCTGCATCCACGACCGCTGCAACTCGCTTGCCTCGGCGCTGCAGGTATACCGGCTCGTGGCTTCGCCGGGCCCGGTCGATCACGTCGGCGAGCTGGCTACGGGCCTCCGATACGGTCATCTCCGTCATCTACCAATTGTACCAAACGTACGGACCGTACATCGTCCCTGGTCGGGGTGACAGCTGTTGCTGGTCCCAAGAGAATTCCCTGAATCGCGAGTGAACCGGTCATCGCCTCTGGCGTGCCCTCGCTGCACGGTAGTGCTGAAGGCACCTGGCGTTGATGCACGTACGGCACCATCACCCGCCTCCGGCGCGTTGGCCTTCAGCCGACAGGCACATGGATAGGTGAGAACGGGTTGACGAGCTACGGGGCGAAGAGGAGCATTCACACGGCAGGTAGCCGAGGGCGGGTACGTAGGGCACGTGGGGCACGCAGGTGTGCAGAATCCCCAGGGCGATCATCGGTAGCCGGGCTCGGTGGGTACGGCCCGCTGGTAGCGCCGAGGCCGTCCACCGATCTCCTTCGGCGACGGCAGGCTGATGCCTTCGAGATGCGTGACGGTCCGGGCACGCCGGTCAGACCGATCGCAGCGAGTTGCACGTCAGGATGTGCTCGACGGGCACCCCGCCGTCGTCTACGGATTGCCTGCCGTTAGCACGGTCCGGGTCGTGGCGGCCGGTGTCGGTAGGCTGCGATTCGGTCATGCACAGAACCCTACGAGGCAGGTGCAACAGTCCCTGGTCGTTGGGTAACCGCGAAGCGTGTGATTCGTTGCGGCGCGGTTCCTGGTCCCGTTGCCCCAGGGTGCCGGCCCTCCACCCGGTGCCGTCGTGGTCACGTTCAATGCGGCGTCGGCGTCACAGCCGGGGTGTAAAAGGACGGGATGGGCATTGCGACCGGGCGGCGGACACGGCGTTGGCCGTCAGCGGCAACCGCGTGCACCCGGGCGACCGGCAACGACCCCGACGCGTCGGCGCATAGCCAGCGGATCCTCGACTACAACGAAGACGACGTCCACGCCACCCACGCCGTGCGCGACTGGCTCGACGGCCCCGCCCGCCAGCTGCCGCAGCTCGCAGCCTGGCCTTACAAAACCGCTGAGCGAACCCAGGACGTGTCGACCACGGAGGCGTGCTGAGCCTTGGAGACCGATGCAGCCATGCGGATCTGTGTTTTCGGCGACATCCAGGGCTGGGCGCAGCGCCTCGACGACGCGCTCGGCGCGCTGGGCGCGGATGTCGACGCTGGCGTGCTGCCCGACAACCTTGTCGTCGTCCAGGTCGGCGACCTGGTGCACAAGGGGCCGGACTCCGCTGGCGTGCTGGCAATCGTCGACCGGTTCCTGGCGGGCTCTCCGGGTCGCTGGCTGCAGCTGATCGGCAACCACGAAACCGTGTACCTCGGCGGCAGCCGTTTTTGGACACACGAGATCGCCCCCCACCTGCAAGCCGACCTTCGCCGATGGCTCGAAGAGGGAGAGCTTCGTGTGGCCGTGGCGCTGCGCACCACCGAGCTCGGCGACGTGCTCGTCACCCACGGCGGCCTCACCCGGTGGAAATGGGAGGACCTTGGACGTCCGGAGTCGGCCGCTGCGGCCGCGCGCCTGCTCGACGACGAGTTACGGGAGCACCCCGAGCGTGCCCTGGCCAGCGGAACGATGCTGTGGGGCACGCCGACCAGGAACGTGGGGGTGGTCTGGGCCGAGGCGTCCACCGAGCTGCTGTGGAGCTGGGACGCCGAGCTGCTGCCGTTCTCCCAGATCCACGGCCACACGTCGTGTTTCAGGTGGGGTCGCGGCACCTGGAACCCGCACGTGCCCGACAGGATGAAGGCGGCGGCCCGCCTCGACCGAGAGCGGCGCCACGAACACTTTGACTGGCCCGACGGCGCAGGGATCGTCGGGATCGACCCCGGCTACACCACGAAGAACGCCGCCGTCCCGCTCGCCCCCCTGACGATCGAAGGTGTTGTGCTGTGAACGGCAGCCCCGCCGGAAACGGGTGCCAGCGCGGAGGCAAACAAGCGGCAAGTCTGTGCCGAAGGTTCAACGGCAGCGTCTGCTCCCCGTCGGGACGTGAACCGTTGCAGAAAACGTGCGGACCCTGAGCGGAGGGAGTGGGATTCGAACCCACGGAGGCTCGCGCCTCACGGCTTTTCAAGAGCCGCGCA
>JAJZJT010000262.1 GCA_021809995.1 Actinomycetes bacterium | reverse complement strand
TCTCCCGACCCCCGAAGTCGCCCCGGTGACGACGGCGGTCGTGCCCTCCAAGCCCGGCGGGTCGGTCCACCCCTCGCAGCGGCGGCGGGCGGCCGGCCCAAGGCGCGAGAAGCTGCCGACGACGGTCGCCTCGAGGACCTTGTCGACGACCCGGCAGACGGCGCCCGGGCAACGAGCCGGCACCGGGGGGACGGCCAGCACCTCGTGCCGCGCCGAGCCGGTCACCACAGCCCCCCAGCGTCCCGGCCCGGGTCAGGCGCGCCACGGGCGCGGCGCAGGCCGGCGATCCCGCGGTCGCCGACGCGCCGGAAACCCGGCCCGGCGTCGAGGCACTCCGTCCGCACCACCCCGGGGTCCCACTCCGCCGCCCGCGAGCGCTCGGCCAGGTAGGCGAAGGCGTCCTCGGGTGCCCACCCGGTGGCGACGTCGGCGTCGTAGGTCGGCACGGGAGCTCCTCTCGCCACGGCACCGGCCGGAGGCCGGAAGGCCTGTCGAGCCGGTGTCACATATTTAGCACTAACTACTAGGATACGGGCACCACCACCGGTCCCGTCCGCCGCCACCTCGCCACCGTCCCACCGCCGTGGTGGCGGCGCCACGGCCCGGGCCGCGACCAAAGAAGGAGCGAGCCGTGCGCATCGCCATCGTCGGGACCGGCGTCGCCGGCCTCGCCGCCGCCCACCTGTTGCACCGCCACCACGACGTCACCGTCTTCGAGGCGGACGCCCGTCCCGGCGGCCACGCCAACACCGTCCGTGTCGAGCTCGACGGGCGCGAGCTCGCCGTCGACACGGGGTTCCTCGTCTACAACGAGCGCAACTACCCCGGCCTCGTTCGCCTCTTCGACCGGCTGGGCGTGGCGACCGTGCCGAGCGACATGAGCTTCAGCGTCGCCGACGAGGCGAGCGGCATCGAGTGGCGCGGGACGTCGGCCTCCACCGTCCTCGCCCAACGTCGCAACGCCCTCCGCCCGGGTTTCGCCCGCATGCTCGCCGACGTGGTCCGGTTCAACCGGACCGCCCGGGCCCTCCTCGCCGAGGGCACCGACACGCGTTCACTGGCCGAGCTCCTTGCCGAGGGGCGCTGGTCCCGGCGGTTCGTCGAGTGGTACCTCGTGCCCATGGGCTCGGCGATCTGGTCTGCCGCCCCGTCCACGTTCCTCCACATGCCGGCGTTGACCTTCGCCCGCTTCTTCGACAACCACGGGCTGCTCACCTTCGGCGACCAGCCCGCCTGGCGCACGGTGGAGGGCGGCTCGCGCCGTTACGTCGACGCCGTCCTCGCCCCGCTCGGGCGTCGGGTGCGATTGGCCACGGCCGTCGAGAAGGTGACCCGAGTCGCCGAGGGCACGGCCTGGGCAGGCGTCGAGGTGCTCTCCAGCGACGGCCCGGAGCACTTCGACCACGTCGTGCTGGCGTGCCACAGCGACCAGGCGCTCGAGCTGCTGTCGGACGCCTCGGACCTCGAGCGGGAGGTTCTCGGGGCCATCCGGTACCAGCCCAACCTCGCCACCCTCCACACCGACGAGCGGCTCCTGCCCCGCAACCGCCGGGCGTGGGCCAGCTGGAACTACCACCGTCCGGCGCGCCAGTCCGACCGCGCCACCGTCACCTACCGACTGCGCAACCTGCAGGGCATCGTCGCGAGCCGAGAGCTGCTCGTGACCCTCAACCGCGACGAGGACGTCGACCCTGGCTCGGTGCTCGCTCGTTTCACCTACGCCCACCCGGTCCTCGACGGGCCGGCGGTCGCTGCCCAGCGCCGCTACGACGAGCTCGTCGGCGGAGGACGCCGCACGTGGTTCTGCGGTGCCTACTGGGGCTACGGCTTCCACGAGGACGGGCTGGCGAGCGGCGTGCGGGTCGCCCGTGCCCTCGGCGGGGAGCCGTTGTGACCGGTGCCCGGGCCGTGAGCCCCGGGAGGGCGTCCCCGACGCGAGCGGTCCCGCTACGCAGCGCCCTCTACGAGGGCACCGTCTTCCACCGCCGGCTCGACGCCGTCGGACACCGGTTCCGGGCCCGGCTCTACATGGTCGCGCTCGACCTCGACGAGGTCGAGGAGCTGTGCGGACGCCACCCGCTGTGGTCGGCCGAGCGGCGCAACGTCGTGTCGTTCCGGCGCGCCGACCATCTCGGCCCTCCCGAGGTGCCCCTCGCACAGGCGGTCCGCCGTCTGGTGGCCGAGCGCACGGGCCGCGAGCCGGCCGGTCCGGTCGTGCTCCTCACCCACCTGCGCACCTTCGGCTGGCTCTTCAACCCGATCAGCGTGTACTTCTGCTACGAGGAGGACGGGAAGGAGGTGATGGCGACGGTCGCCGAGGTCACGAGCACCCCGTGGCACGAGCGCACGGCGTACGTGGTCGAGGGGACAGGCCCCGAGGTCGTGGCGAAGCAGCTGCACGTCTCGCCGTTCCTCCCCATGGACCTCTCCCACCGGTTCACCTGCACGCCGCCGGGCGATCGGCTCACCGTACGGGTCGACGACCTGGACGGGGACGAGACGGTCTTCAGCGCCACCCTGTCGCTCGCCCGCGTCGAAGCCACCCGGTCGAGCCTCGGCCGCGTCCTCGTGCGCTACCCCCTCTCGACCCTCCGCGTCTCCGCCGGCATCTACCGCCAGGCGCTCGTCCTCTGGTGGAAGAAGGCGCCGTTCCACCCACACCCCGACACGGCGGCCCGAGCCGCCACCCGGAGCAGCGATGGCCGTGCCTGTTGCCCCGTGCACGCACCTCGTGGCTGGCACGGAGGCCATTCCGCACGCCCGGACCGGCCCCGTCCGCCGCACCGAGCACGCGAGGCGCACCGACCGTGAGCACGCGACCGGTGCACCTGGCGGCCGCGCTCGCCGTCCGCCGCCTCGCGCGGCACGTCCGAGGCGGGACGCTCGTCGTCGAGGACGGCCGAGGCGCGCACCGCTTCGGCGCCGGGCCGCCGGAGGTCCGGGTGCGGGTCGTCGACGACCGCGTCTACGCCGCCGTCGTCGGGCGCGGCTCGATCGGCCTCGCCGAGGCCTACGCGGCCGGCCAGCTCGAGTGCGACGACCCCTGCGGCCTCGTCCAGGTGCTCTCGCGCTCGCTCGCCCCGCTCACCGCCGTCCACGACCGCCTGGGAAGGCTGAGCGCGACGGTCGGCGACCCGGTCCGGCGCCTCGCGCCGCCCACCCCGGGCGACGACCGCCGCAACGTGCAGGCCCACTACGACCTCTCCAACGCGTTCTTCGAACTGCTCCTCGACGAGACGATGACGTACTCGTGCGCCGTCTTCGAGCGTCCGGGTGCGACGCTCGCCGAAGCTCAGCGGGCGAAGCTCGACCGCCTCTTCGCCAAGCTCGACCTCGGCCCCGACGACCACCTGGTCGAGATCGGCACGGGGTGGGGCGGCCTCGCCGTGCACGCGGCGACCCGCACGGGCTGCCGGGTCACCACGACGACCATCTCGGCGGCGCAGTACGAGCTCGCCCGGAGCCGGGTCGAGGCCGCCGGGGTCGCCGACCGCGTGACCGTGCTCGAGCGTGACTACCGCGAGCTCACCGGGACCTTCGACAAGCTCGTCTCCGTCGAGATGGTCGAGGCCGTCGACTGGCGGCTCCACGACACGTTCTTCGCCACGTGCGCCCGACTGCTCCGCCCGGGCGGGCTCGCCGCCATCCAAGCCATCACCATCGACGACCGGAGCTTCGACCGGGCGAAGAACCGGTCGGACTTCATCACCGGGGTGATCTTCCCCGGCGGCTGCATCCCGTCGGTCGCCTCCCTCGTCCGCTCCGTCTCGCGGGCCACGCCCATGACGGTCGTCGACCTCGAGGACATCGGCCGTCACTACGCCGAGACGCTGCACCGCTGGCGGGACAACCTCCGAGCCAACGCCGAAGCCGTCGACTCGCTCGGCCTCGACGAGCGGTTCCGACGGCTCTGGGAGCTCTACCTCGCCTACTGCGAGGCGGCCTTCCTCGAGCGCCACATCAGCGACGTCCAACTGGTGCTGGCCATGCCGGGGTGGGACGCGCCGCTCGCCGCCCGGTCCCGCTGAATCCGGTCCCGCTCGGCGGGGCCGGTTCAGGGCCGGCCAGCCCGCCCGCCGAAGCGGGCGTCGACGGCGG
>JAJZJT010000261.1 GCA_021809995.1 Actinomycetes bacterium | reverse complement strand
GCGCGCACCGCCGCGCTCCCGTCCCTGGCCAGCTGCCTGGGCGTCTCCGCCCCCGTGGTGGGCCAGCTCTTCGGCGGCGAGGTGCCCCCGACGGTCTCGGCGACCGCCGCGTCGCCGACGTTCGCCCAGGCGAGCGATCCGGCCATCCAGATGCACTCGACGGCGGCGGTCATGCGGACGGCGGCAGAGGCCCAAGCCACCCTCGCCCCGTTCGCCTCAGCCAACTTCATCAGCTGCTTCACCCAGTTCGAGACGTCGGTCTTCTCCGTCCTCGCGCCGGGGACGACGGTGAGCGTGAGCGAGGTGACGCTGACCGCGCCCACCGGGGTCACCGTCTACGGCTACCTGTCGACGGTCGCCGTCCCGGGTCAGGGCACCAGCGTCGTGGGCAACGGCTACCTCGTTGGCGGGCGCGTCGTGGCCACGATCGACCCGCTCACCAACGGCCCGCCCGTACCGTCGTCGGCCTTCAACCCCGCCTTCAACGCCATGTCGGGGCGGATCGCCGCCGACCTCCACCGTTAGCACCCCGGTCCCCGGTCCGCGGCCTGGGCGGCTTCCCAACGGTCTGGGCGGGTTCCCTCAGCTGTCGGGGAACGCCCTCGCCAGCGCCTCGAAGGCCCGCATGGCCGCCTCGGCCGGGCCCACCTCGTCAGGCCGGAGCAGGTTGGCCATGATGCGGAGCACCCACGACATGATCGACTCCGAGTGCATGCCCGTGCCCACGCACACCCGCATCAGCTCGGGATGGCTGATCATCCGCACGAAGGCCCGCGCCACCCGGTAGTAGAGGCCGTAGGTGTCCTCGAGCCGGCGCTCGTAGTCGACGAGGGCGTCGGCACCCCCACCCGAGAGGGCCTCGCCGATCGCGGCGGCGGCGAGCCGGCCCGTCTCGTAGCCGTAGGCGATCCCCTCGCCGTTGAAGGGGTTGACGGTCCCGGCGGCGTCCCCCACCACCACCACCGTCGGGCCGACGCGCGGCCCGACGGAGAGGCCCATGGGCAGCTTGCCCCCGGTGGGGGCACCGAGCGCAGCCTCGGGGGAGAGCTCCCACTCCTTCGGAGCCCACGCCAGGAAGTGGTCCATGAGGACCGACGTGTTGATCCCCTTCCACCGCCGTTCCGTCGACAAGAGGCCGACCCCGACGTTCACCCGCCCGTCGCCGAGCGGGAAGATCCACCCGTAGCCGGGGACCACCTTGCCCTCGCCGTCGCGGATGTCGAGGTGGGACTCGATGAAGGCTCCGTCGTGGCCGGGCGAGCGGTAGTAGCCGCGCAGCGCCATGCCGAGGGGCTGGCGCCGGTCGCGGGCCGTGCCCAGGGACCGCCCGAAGCGTGAGTTGGCGCCGTCCGCCACCACGACGACGCGCGCCCGCACCTCCCGGCGGCGCTTGGACGACTTCTCCTCGACGACCGCCCCGACGCACGCCGGCAGCCCGCCGCCTGCGAGCGGTCGGACGTCGTCGTCGACGAGCGGGGACAGTGCCTCGGTGCCCTGCCACACGGTCGCCCCGGCCTTGACGGCGCGCTCGTTGACCAGTGCGTCGAGGTCGTGCCGGGTGATGACGTACCCGTAGGACGGGAAGCTCGGGTGCTCGGGCCACGGCAGCTCGAGCACCTGGCCGTAGGCGCAGGCGCGCAGGCCGTCGTACCGGTGGGCGCCGGCGAGGGCGCCCTCGAGACCCATGTCGGCGAGCTGGCGCACCGAGCGGGGGGTCAGGCCGTCGCCGCACGTCTTCTCGCGGGGGAAGACCTTCTTCTCGACGAGCGCCACGTCCCAGCCGGCGTCGGCGAGCCAGTAGGCGCAGGCCGAGCCCGCGGGGCCTCCGCCGACCACGAGGGCGTCGAACACGTGGCCCTCGCCAGTGGGCTCGGGGACCGGGTTCGCGGGCTCGGGGACCGGGTTCGGAGAGGTCGCAGGCGTCACGCCCGCGATCGTAGGCCGGTGGGCGACGTCGGGGAACGCCCCGGTGCGCCCGGCCAGGCGGTCGCCCGGGCGGGCTCGGACGCGCCGATGTGCCTGCCCGGAGCACCCCGTGGTAGAAACAAAACCGCCGTGGCCAACTACCTGCCCATCCTCGTCCTGATCGTCCTGGGCTTCCTCTTCGCCGCCCTCTCGTTCGTGGGGTCCGCACTGCTCGCGCCTCGCAAGCGGCCCACGGCGGCGAAGGTGGCGCCGTACGAGTGCGGGATCGTCCCGACCATCGAGCCCCCGGCGCGCTTCCCCGTGCGCTTCTACCTCGTGGCGATGATCTTCATCATCTTCGACATCGAGATCGTGTTCCTCTACCCGTGGGCCGTCGTCTTCCGGCAGCTCCGCTCCTTCGGGCTCGTCGAGGTCGTCGTCTTCGCCGCCATCGTGTTCGTCTCCTTCCTCTTCCTCGTGAGCAACGGCGCCCTCACCTGGGGACCCGCCAAGCGGGTCGGCCTTGCCATCTCGTCGCGCACCTCGGAGTCGACCGTCGCCCGCATCGCCGCCCGTGCCGCCGACGCCGGCCGCCGCGACGGTGTGCCGAGCGGATCGGCCCCGGGCCCCGCGGGGCCCGGTCAGGCAGCGTAGGAGGACGGACGTGGGCCTCGAGGACCTCCAGCACAACTTCCTGACCGGCCGGCTCGAGGACCTGGTGAAGTGGGCGCGCACGTACTCGATGTGGCCCGCCACCTTCGGGCTGGCGTGCTGCGCCATCGAGATGATGTCTGCGGGTGCCGCCGACTTCGACCTCGCACGCTTCGGCATGGAGGTCTTCCGCGCGTCTCCCCGCCAGGCGGACCTCATGATCGTGGCGGGGCGGGTGTCGCAGAAGATGGCCCCCGTCCTCCGCCAGGTCTACGACCAGATGATGGAGCCCAAGTGGGTGCTCTCGATGGGCGTCTGCGCCAGCTCCGGGGGCATGTTCAACAACTACGCCATCGTCCAGGGGGTCGACCAGGTCGTCCCGGTCGACGTCTACGCACCGGGCTGCCCGCCCACCCCCGAGACGCTCATGCACGCCATCTTGACCCTGCACGAGAAGGTGCGGACCGGGGCGATCGCCCGCCGTCCCGGGCGCGACGCCGCCCTCGTCCACCCGCTCGCCCACGACGAGGGGTCCTCGACCGACGACGCCACCGCCGGGGAGCGGCCCGGCGAGGCGTGGACGCCCGACCGGCCCGACGCCGTCAGGCTCGGGACGCCCCACCGCAACCCCGTGATCGCCCGGAGCGTGGGGGAGCCTCTGTGACGGCGGCGGCCGCCCCAGAGCTCGCCTTCCCCACTCGCGACCAGTACGTGGGGGTGGTCGCCGGCTATCGCGACCAGGGCTTCGAGCAGTGCGCCGACCTCTGCGCCGTCGACTACCTGGGTCACCCGGGCCGGTCCCTGCCCGAGGGGGTCGTCCCCGAGCGCTTCGAGGTCGTCGTCAACCTGCTCTCGCTGAGCCAGGTGCGCCGGGCCCGTGTGCGCGTCCAGGTCCCCGAGTCGGACCCGGTGGTCCCGACCCTCTTCGACCTCTACCCGGGGGTCGAGGCCATGGAGCGCGAGGCGTTCGACCTCTTCGGCGTGGTCTTCGAGGGCCATCCGGACCTGACCCGGATCCTCCTCCCCGAGGAGTGGGAGGGCCACCCGCTCCGCAAGGACTACGGCGTCGGGCGCGTGCCGGTCCAGTTCAAGGAAGCCCCGGGCCCCCGATGAGCGACCACCGAACCCCTTCCGCCAACGTCACCGAGCTCCCGCTCGCCGCCGAGACGTCCGAGGGCCGCCAGGAGCTCGCCCGCCGTTCGACCACGGACGCCGGCGAGCTCCGACGGGAGGTCGGTGCCGTCCTCCGGCTCCCCGAGGGCGCAGTCGTCGACCCGGGCGACATCGACGTCGAGCGGACCGACGACGAGACGATGATCATCAACATGGGGCCGCAGCATCCTTCGACCCACGGCGTGCTCCGGCTCATGCTCGAGCTCGACGGCGAGACGGTGCTGCGGACCAAGCCGGTGATCGGCTACCTCCATACGGGCATGGAGAAGACGGGCGAAGAGCTGACCTACGTCCAGGGCGCCACCAACGTCACCCGGATGGACTACCTCTCGCCGCTCCACAACGAGCTCGTCTACTCGCTTGCCGTCGAGGCGCTGCTCGGGATCGAGCTGCCCGAGCGGGCCCAGTGGATCCGGATGCTCCTCTCCGAGCTCAACCGGGTGTCGTCCCACCTGATGTGGCTGGCCACGAACGGCATGGACCTCGGGTCGACCTCGATG